>NZ_JBIMPP010000016.1:0-131738 GCF_043906805.1 Actinomadura sp. SCN-SB
GAGTCCCTGCCTGGTCGGTCTGAAGACGGTCGAAATCCTCGCCAGTCGATCCAGTACCACCTGCCGGGCACGCACTACGACCGCTGCATACAACTCGGCCTTGGTGTCTACCTTGGCGGTCAGGTCGGCCAAGGTGATCCCGGCCGAGTCGGCGATCATCGCCATCGAGGTGCCCTCGTAACCAAGCCCGGCGAACAGTTCGGTGGCCACGTCGAGGACCCGCGCATCGTCCTGGTCGTCGATCCTCATACTTCAAGCTAGCAAACGCGCTGGTCACAGCCTCAGAACTGGGAAGTCGGCCCTGCGCGCGGCGCGTGGACCGGTGAAGGTGTGTGGGTCACCCCGGGGCGGGGAGAGCCTCGGCCAGGCGGCGTGCCACCAGGCTCGCCCCACCAGCAGCCCGCCACGACGCCCCTATACCGCAGAACCAACTCATGCATATGGGTGTACGACAACAACACCGCATGCAGGACCCAATTGATCGTCGAGCGCCGCACAGACCCGCGCCAGCAACAGGCGGCTTCGCCAGGGTGCCGCTCATACACGGGTTGCCCCCGGCCGATGGAGCAGGCCGTGCAATTGCGCAGCACGAAGCCGCCGAGTGGAATTCTGCCTAACGCTCCGTTCGTGTCCGGAAGTTACCCGACCGGCCAGAGGAGGAGCGGGCCCTCCACCACATCCACCAGCCGGGCGCCCACCGAGTCGAAGCCGCCATGGTCGGGTGGCGGACGACCGAGATCCCGGCACGCCAATATTCTGCCGAATTCAGAGGTGTCCCAAGTTCTCTCGGATCTGCTCCGCGGCTGTGCGGATCAGGTCGCCCCATTCGGGGACCCTCGCTTCGTCGAACCGCACGCTCGGGACGGACAGTGCCAACCCGGCGACGGGACGGCCGTCCGCGTCGAGTACAGCGGCTCCGATCGCGCACACCTGCGGGTTGCTCTGGCGAATGTTGAGGGCGTACCCGCGGGCCTGCGTAAGCCGCAGTTCCTGTCTGAGCGCGTCCGGATCGGTGATGGTCTCCTCGGTGACGGCGGGTAGCCCCAGGGCGATGAATTTGTCGATCTCCTCCTCGTCAAGGTGCGCCAGGATCGCCCGTCCCGACGAGGTGAGGTGCAGTTTCGAGACCGTTCCCAGGGCCGTGAAGGTGCGGACGGCCTGGACGGAGTCCACGCGCTCGATGAGCACGTTGGTGTCGGGCCCGTTGGGCACCGCGAGGTGGATGGTCTCGCCGGTGGCCTCGCGCAGCGCGTGCATGGGGCCGAGCGCCGCCTCCCGCAGGCTCGTCTCGGCGGAGGCCTTGCGGCCCACGGCCAGCGCCCGCGAGGTCAGCGTCCACCGAGTGAACTCGGTGCCGGCGGGCCTGATCCAGCCCGCCTCCGCCAGTGCGGCCAGGCAGCGCTGAACGCTGGTCTTGGGTAAGGCGAGGGCGCGGGCCAGCTCGCCGACCCCGACCGGCTGGCGGATGGCGATCTCCTCGAGCACCCGCAGGCTCCGCACCACACTCTGCATCCGGCCCTCCTTTTCCGCTGGTTGAAAAGGCTGTTGCCCGGCCGCGCCTCGCGGCTCATAGTCTCAGCGCATTGGACTGCATTACAGAACAGTGTTCCGAATTACGGTACAGCAGAGGAGCCCGTGTGAACACCTCGCCCACCGACGCCCTGGCCGCCTCGGTCGCTCGGCTGGCGTATGGCGACCTGCCGGGGCCGGTGGTGACGCTGGCCAGGCAGTGCGTGCTCGACACGCTGGGCGTGGCGATCGCCGGTGCCGCCGAGCCGGTCACGGCGGTGGTCAGGGACGTGGCGCTCGATGAATACGGCGTGGGCAGGTGCATGATCCTCGGCACGGACGGGACGGCGAGTGGCGCGGCGGCCGCCCTGGTCAACGCCACCGCGGCGCACGCACTCGACTACGACGACCTACAGATGGACGCCATGGGCGGGCATCCGTCCGCGCCACTGCTGCCCGCGGTACTCGCCGCCGCGGAGGAGTCGGGCGCGTCCGGGCGCGACGTGCTCACCGCGTTCGTCGCGGGATTCGAGGCACAGTGCAGGATCGGCAAGGCAGTCGGGTCCGATCACTACCGCCGGGGGTTCCACACGACCGCGACGATCGGCACGCTCGGCGCGGCGGCGGGCGTCGCGCGGCTGCTGGGGCTGGACGCGGCGAAGACCGCGCATGCCCTCGGTGCCGCAGCGCTGTCCGCGGCCGGCCTGAGGGCGATGTTCGGCACAATGGGCAAGCCGTTGCAGGTCGGCCGCTCCGCGTCCTCGGGGTTTCTGGCCGCTCGGTGGGCCGCCCGGGGTTTCACCGGACCCGATGACGCGCTGTTCTGCCCGCAGGGTTTCGCGACGACTCTTGCGGAAGACACCGATCCCGACGCGATACGCCGCCCCTTCGGCGCCCCCTGGCACATTCTGCGGGTTCTCTTCAAGGCGCACGCCTCCTGTTACGGCACGCACGCCTCGATAGAGGCGGTCCTCCGGTTCCGCGAGCAGGAAACCGTCACGGCGGAGAACGTGGAGGAGATCGAGGTGCGGGTGCCGTCGCCGCAGTTTGGAGTATGCGCTGTCCCGCGTCCGTCCACCGGGCTGGAGGGCAAGTTCAGCCTGACGTTCACCGCCGCGCTTGCGCTGGTGGAGGGCTCCGCCGACGAGAGCCGGTTCACCGACGCCGCAGTGCGCGACCCGCAAATTGCCGCCGTGGCCGAACGGGTGACCGTGGTCGCCGACGACGCCCTGCCTCCCCTGGGTGCGGCCGTCACCGCGCGTCTGCGCGACGGCCCGACGGTCGCCGCCGAGGTGGACGCCGGGGCGCCTGGATGGAGCACCGATCCCGCCGAGCAGGACGAACGGCTGGCGCGCAAGTTCCGCGGTCTGGTCGCCCCGATTCTCGGCGCGGACGCCGCCGAGACCCTGGCCGACCTGATCGGCCGCCTGGAGGCCGTCGACGACATCCGCACCCTCACAAAGGAGATCCTGTGAACGTCGCCACGCTGCGCGAACGGGCGCGCCGGACGGAGCGGGTCTACCACTTCGAGGACTTCACCGTCGGCCGCCGCTTCGAGCACCACTGGGGGCGCACGCTGACGGAGGCCGATAACACCCTTCTGTCCACGCTGACGCTGTCGTACAACCCGGTCTACTTCAACCGCGAGCGGGCACTGGCCGACGGTCACCGCGACACCGTGGTCAACCCCATGCTCGTGCTGCTGACGACCATCGGGTTATCGGTGGAGGACCTGAGCGAGGCGGGCGGCGCGTTCCTGGGTGTCGACGCGCTCACCTTCCACCGTCCCGTGCTCGTCGGGGAGACGCTGACGGCGGCGAGCGAGGTCCTGTCGGTGCGCCGGTCAGGCAGCAGGCCGCACACAGGCGTGGTGACCTGGCACACCAAGGGCCGGGTCGGGGACGAGACAGTGGTCGACTTCCGGCGCACCAACCTGGTCAAGTCACGGGAGGCGCGATGACCGGGGCCGACGTGCGCGCCGGACGGTACTTCGAGAACTTCGCCGTCGGCGAGCTGATCGAGCACGCCCGCGGCAAGACGCTCACCGAGATGGAGGGCGTGCTGCTGTGCAACCTGGTGATGAACACTGCCTCCGGGCACTTCGACGAGGCGACCATGGCGCGCAGCGAGTTCGGGCGGCGGATCGTGTTCGGCGGCGTCACAGCCGCACTGGTGATCGGCCTGACCATGCAGGACACCGCCGAGCACGCCATTCGTGAACTGAGGCTGGACCGGATGCGGTTCCGCGCGCCGGTCTTCCACGGCGACACCCTGTACGCGTTCACCGAGGTGCTCTCCACCGAGGTGTTCTCCACTGACGTCCCGGCAGACCGCGCCGGAGTGGTCGGCCTGCGGCACTGGGGCGTCAACCAGAAGGACGAGATCGTCTTCGAGGCCGACCGAACCGTGCTCGTCCGCCGGCGGCCACAGTGAGAGCCCCGTTGGAAGGGCTGCACGTCATCGACCTGACGCGGGCGCTGGCCGGGCCGTACTGCACGATGTTGTTCGCCGACCTGGGCGCGGACGTCATCAAGGTCGAGCCGCTGCACGGTGACGTGTCCCGCACCCAGGGGCCGTACCGCGCCGACGACGAGCTGCTCGCGTTCGGCGGCTACTTCGCCAGCGTCAACCGCAACAAGCGCAGCATCGCGGTGGACCTGTCCAACGCCGAGGGTGTGGACGTGGTGCGGCGGCTGGCGCGCGAGGCCGACGTGCTGATCGAGAACTTCCGTCCGCACGTGATGGAGGAGATCGGCCTGCCGTACGAGAAGCTGTGTGCGGAGAACCCGCGCCTGGTGTACGGGGCGATCCGCGGCTTCGGCGACCCCCGCACCGGGCGTAGCCCGTACGCCGACCGGTCCGCCTTCGACATCGTCGCCCAGGCGATGAGCGGGATCATGGCGATCACCGGCCGCCCGGACGGTGAGCCCACCAAGATCGGGCCCGGAATCGGCGACATCTTTCCGGCCGTGCTCACCGCGTTCGGGGTGATGGCCGCCGTCGCCGACGCACAGGCCACGGGGGTCGGCCGGTTCGTTGACGTGGCGATGTATGACGCGATGGTCTCGCTGTGCGAACGGGTCGTCCATCAGCACTCCTTCGTCGGAGCGGTGCCCGCCCGCGAGGGCAACGACCATCCGTTGCTGGCCCCGTTCGGTGTCTACAGGGCCGGGGACGGCTGGGTGGCGATCGCCGCCCCGCTGGACCGGCAGTGGGCCCGGCTCGCCGAGGTGATGGGCAGGCCCGAGCTGGCCGCCGACCCGGCACTCGCCACCAACGCCGCCCGGGTGGCGGGCCGCGAGCGGGTCCGTGCGGTCATCGAGGAATGGACCGCCGCGCGCACCCGGGCGCAGATCACCGAGACCCTTGCGGACACCGTCCCCTGCGGCCCGGTCAACACCGTCGACGCGCTGTTCACCGACCCGCACCTGGCGGTCCGGCGGATGCTCCTCGAGGTGGAACAGCCTGGCTCGGCGACGCCGGTGACGGTGGCGGGGCAGCCGATCAAGGTGACCGGCGCGCCCGAGCAGACCTTCCGCCGGGCCCCGCTGCTCGGCGAGCAGACCGAGGAGATTCTCCGCGAGCGCGGCTTCGACCCCGCCCACATCGAACGGCTGCGTTCCGCGCGCGTCGTTCGCTGACCCCACCGAGAAGAAACGGAGACCGCATTGCGCCGCCTGCGACGCAGCGAACTGTCCACTCCCGGCAGCAGCGAGAAGATGCTGGCGAAGGCCGCCCGCAGTGACGCCGATCTGGTCTTCCTCGACCTGGAGGACTCGGTCGCCCCGCGAGAGAAGGCCGCGGCGCGGTCGAAGGTCGTGCACGCGCTGACCAACCTGGACTGGAAGCCCCGCACCCGCGCTGTGCGGATCAACGACTTGCAGAGCCCGCACGCCCACCAGGACGTCATTCAGGTCGTCGAGGGGGCCCGCGACGCGCTGCACCTCATCATCCTGCCCAAGGCCCGCAGTGCCCGCGACGTGTGGTGGGTGGACGTCCTGCTCACCCAGTTGGAGGAGCGGCTGGGGCTGACCGGGCGGATCGGGCTTGAAGTCCTGATCGAGGAGGTCGAGGGCCTGGTCAACGCAGAGGAGATCGCCGCCGCCAGTCCTCGCCTGGAGGCGCTGATCTTCGGCCCCGGGGACTTGGCCGGCTCGCAGGGGGTGCCCGACGCGTCGCTGGGCGGTGGCCACTATCCGGGTGACATCTGGCACTACGCCCGCAGCAAGATCATCGTGGCGGCGCGCGCCGCGCGGATCGACGCGATCGACGGCCCGTTCCCCGGCGTCACCGACCTCGACGGCTACCGGACCGAGGCGCGGTGGGCGGCCGCCCTCGGCTACCACGGCAAGTGGGCGATCCATCCGAGCCAGATCGAGCCCGCCAACGAGGTGTTCTCCCCCAACCCCGAGAGCGTCGCGTGGGCTCGCCGTGTCGCCATGGCGTACGAGCGGGCGGAGCAGGAGGGGCAGGGCGCCATCACGGTGGACGGCGAGATGGTCGACGCCGCCTCGATGAGGCTATTGCGCAACGTCCTCGACAAGGCCGAGCTCATCGGCGGCTGATCTCCGTGGCCAGAAAGGATGCAGACACATGGCCGAACGCGGCTTCCGCCAACCACCGGTGCCCGTCGTCCCGCCGCCGTACCACACGGCGGAGCGGGAGGCCGTCCAGCGGGAGGCGCGCCGCTTCGCCGCCGACGAGGTCATGCCGGTGGCCGACGAGCTCGACCCGCAGAAGAAGGAGATCCCGCGGTCACTGCTCGACGCCATGGCCGAGCGGGGCTACTTCGGCATCACCGTGCCCGCAGAACTGGGCGGCATGGGCCTGGGCGTCTTCGAGTACTGCATGATCTCCGAGGAGCTGTCTCGCGCGTGGATGAGCGTGGCCAGCATCATCGCCCGGGCCCAGGGCGCGATGGGCGTCAACGTGGCCGATCCCGAGCGGCGGTGCGAGTTGATCGAGCGCAGCGCGCGCGGCGAGTGGATCGGCGCGGCGGCCCTGTCGGAGCCGGACGTGGGGTCCGACCTGGCCGCGGTCCGTACCCGGGCCGTCCGGGACGGGGACGAGTACGTCATCACCGGCCGCAAACGCTGGTGCGGCAACGCTCTGGCCGCCGACTTCATCCAGGTGTTCTGCCGCCTGGCCGACCCCGAACCCGGGCAGCCGCGCGCCGCCGGGCTGGGGTCGATCCTGGTGGAGAAGGAACGCGGCTCGTTCCCGCCCGGCCTGACCGGCACCCCCATAGACAAGATCGGCTACCACGGCTTCGTCACCTGGGACCTGACCTTGGACGGGGTGCGCGTCCCCGTGGGCAACCGCGTCTATAACAAGGCCGCGGGCGACAAGGGACCGCTGGTGCCGGCCGACGACGGTTCCACGGCGGGCTTCAAGGCGGTCGAGGCCGAGCTGAACACGGCGCGGGTGCAGACGGCCGCGCGAGCGGTCGGGCTGGCCCGGGGCGCGGTCGAGGACTGCCTTGCCTACCTGCAGGAACGCGAGCAGTTCGGGCGCCCCATCGGCGACTTCCAGTACCTGCGGTTCACCGTCGCCGAGATGGCGGCACGCGTCGAGCAGGCCCGCGCCCACTACCAGCAGGTGGCCCACATGATCGACGCTGGGCTGCCGTGCGAGCGGGAGGCGGCCATGACCAAGCTGACCGCCACCGAGATGGCCGCAGAGGTCACCGGGCAGGGCATCCAGCTGCACGGTGGCAACGGCTACACCACCGAGCGCCGGGTCGAGCGCTACTGGCGGGACGCCCGGCTCACCACGATCTTCGAGGGCACCAGCGAGATCCAGCGGACGATCATCGCTAATCGGCTGCTGCCCCGCAGCCCTCTCGGCTGATCCGCCTGTTCCATCGATCAATTCAATAGATCTTCGTCTAGTCACTAGACGAGAGTCTAGTGACGGTGTTTCATGTGATCCGTGCCACAAAGCCTGGAAGGGGGCCGAGATGAAGTTAGAAGGCAGGGTCGCGTTCGTGACGGGCGCGGCCTCCGGGATCGGGCAGGCCACGGCGCTCCTGCTGCGCGAGGAGGGCATGCTGGTCGCCGCCGCCGATCTCGACAAGTCCCGTCTGAAGGAGGCGCTCGGTGGCGTCGAGGGCGTGACGGTGTTTCCGCTGGACGTCAGTGACAGCGCGGCGGTCAACGAGGCGTTCGCGCAGGTCGACCGGTTCCACGGGCGGCTGGACGCACTGGTCAACGCCGCCGGGATCAACGCCCCCACCCCCGAGGCCAACCAGGCCCTGGTGGACGCCAACGTCCGGGGACTGGAGGCGATGAAACGGGGCGAGACGCCTCGCTTCGACTTCCTGGAAGACACCAGCGACGAGGACTTCCGCCGCACCCTGGAGGTCAACCTCTTCAGCCAGTTCTACACGCTGCGCGCGGCCGCCCCGATCATGAAGCGCACCGGCGGCGGCAGCGTGGTCAATGTCTCCAGCGTGGCCGCGCTGATCGGCGCCGCCATGCCGCTGTACTACCCGGCCTCCAAGGCGGGCGTGCTAGGCCTCACCCGCGCGGCCGCCGTCGAACTCGCCCCCTACGGCATCCGGGTCAACGCCATCGCGCCCGGCGCGGTGGACACCCCACTCATGCACCAGCAGCCGGACGAGGTCGTCCAGTTCCTGCTGGGCCTGCAGAAGATTCCCCGGCTGGCCGCGCCCGAGGAGATCGCCCGCACGATCGTGTTCCTCTGCGCCGACGACACCGGCGGTTACTACACCGGCCAGACCATCTCTCCCAGCGGCGGCACGTACATGTGAAAGAAGGCCCTTGCCATGTCCACCCCGACACACACCCCACGCCAGGCTGGATTCGACCCGGCAGGTCTTGAGCGTCTCACCGCGGCCATCGAGACCGACATCAAGAACGGCGTCTACGACGGCGCGGTCATCAAGGTCGCCCGGGACGGCGAGCTCGCCGTGGACGCGGCCTTCGGCTACACCGACCGTGCGGCCGGACGCGCCGCCCACCCCGACGACGTGTTCAAGGTCCTGTCGCTGACCAAGGCGTTCGTCAACGTGCTGGCACTACGGGCCATCGACCACGGCAGACTCGCGCTGACCACTCGCGTCGTCGACGTGGTCCCCGAATTTTGGGGCAGCGACCGTTTCCGCAGCTCCCGCAAGGGACGCGTCAACGTCGCTCACCTGTTGACCCACCGCGCCGGGCTGCCCCCGACCCCGCAGCCCGTGTCCTACGACCAACTTCACGACTTCTCCAGGACGCTGGCCGCGATCTGCGAGCTGGACGTGGTCAACGAGCCGGGCACCACGCTCAACTACTCGCCGACCGTCAACCACGCCCTGCTGGCCGAGATGGCCCGCCGCGCGTTCGGCGGCGACCGGTCGCTGCGCGAACTGCTGCGCACGGAGCTGTTCGAGCCGCTGGGCATGACCAGCTCCTCGCTCGGCGAGATCCCCGGCCTGTCGGACCGCGTGGTGCCGCTGCTGTGCGACCTGCCCGAAGACGGCTGGCTCACCAACGAGGACTTCCAGCGCGTCTCGGAGGCGATCTCGGCCGAGGGATCGGAGATGCCCTGGGTCGGAGGGCTGACCACCGCCGGGGATGTCTTCCGCTTCGCCGAGATGCTGCGGCGCGGCGGCGAGTTGGACGGCCTCCGCTACCTGTCGCCCGCCGTCATCGACAAGGCCACCGCGCTGCAGACCGGTGAGGCGCCCAACGACCTGTACCGGCTACTTGCCCAGGCACGCGGCTGGGATGTGCCGCCCGGCAACTTCGGACTCGGTTTCGCGCTGTCGGGCGACGGACTGGAGGTCTCCCAGCTCGGCACGCTCACCTCGCCCCGCACCTTCGGCAACTTCGGCGCCGGCTCCACCCTGTTCTGGGTCGACCCGGCCCGCGACATCACCTTCGTATGCCTGACCGCGAAGGCGATGGAGGAGTCGGAGAACATCCTGCGCTTCCAGCGGCTGTCGGATTTCGTCGTCTCCGCCGCGCTATAGGGGGGCCGGTGCACTCGTTTCCGCGTCCCCAGAACACGCATCTGCACGTGACGCCCCGGCCGGTGGACGGCGACTGCCCGGAGTGCGGGGCCGCCGAGCTGGCCGAGTACCGCGTCCTGAGCGAGGGCGGCTGGTGGGAGGTGCGCAAATGCCGGGCCTGCCTGGCCTCGGTCGAGCGCCGTCCCGGCCCGCCGTTCGGCGCCTACGCCCCGCTCGGCCCCACCGTGGCCGCGCGTTCCTGAATCCTTCGCTCTTTCTCTCTCCCTTCACTTCGCCCCGGGCCTGAGGAGGCTGCCATGTTGGGTGTGGATGTCGGTGGCACGTTCACCGACGTTGTCGCCGTCCACGATGGACGGATCGAGGTGACCAAGGTGCCGAGCGACCCGGCCCGTCCGGCGGGCTCGGTGATCGAGGGCGCGCGACGGCTCGGCGTCGCCGGGAGCCGGGAGTTCCGCCACGCCAGCACGATGGGGCTGAACGCGGTGATCACCCGGCGGCTGCCCAAGGTGGCGCTGCTGACCACCGATGGTCACCGCGACGTGCTGGACCGCGGTCGGGTGTGGCGACCCCCGCGGGCGCTGACCGACCCGCGCTGGCGCCGCCCATTCGGCGACGCGGCCCGCCCCCTGGTACCGCGCTACCTGCGCCGCGGGATCACCGAGCGGATGCTGGCCGACGGCACCGTGCTGATCCCGCTGGACGAGGAGCAGGTGCGCGCCCAGCTGAGGGTGCTGGCCCGCTGCGACGTCGAGGGTGTGGCGATCTGCCTGCTCAACGCCTACGTTGACGACACCCATGAGCGGCGGGTGCGCGAGCTGGTGCACGAGGGGCTGGGACGCGACGTCCCGGTGTCGATCTCCGCGGAGACCTCGCCGCTGGCCCGCGAGTACGCCCGCGCTTCGACCACCGTCGTCGACGTGTTCATGAAGCTGATCTTCACCGGATACGCGCACGAGTTGGCGGGGGAGCTGGGCGGCCTCGGGTTCGACGGCGACCTGCACTTCGCCGACTGCGCCGCCACCCTGCTGCCCTGGCGGCAGGCGCTGGACCGGCCGCACCGGATCGTGTTCGCCGGGCCCGCCGCCGGGACGTTCGCCGGGGTCGAGCTGGGCCGGGCGATCGGCGAGCGGGACCTGCTGTGCGTGGACGTGGGCGGCACGTCCACGGACGTGTCGATGGCGGTCGGCGGAGAGCCGTTCGTCGACACCACCTTCGAGGTGGAGCATGACCTGGTCATCAACGCGCTGTCCACGGAGATCTCCAGCGTCGGCGCGGGCGGCGGCAGTATCGTGTCGATCTCCCCGTCCGGGGACGTGCGGGTCGGCCCGGGCAGCGCGGGTGCCGTGCCCGGTCCCGCGTGCTACGGGCGTGGCGGCGAGTTGCCGACGGTCACCGACGCGTGCCTGCTGATGGGCATCCTCGACCCGTCTGGGATCGCCGGAGGAGAGCTGCGGCTGGACGAGGAGCCGGCGCGGAGCGCGTTCGAGTCGCTGGACACGCCACTGAGCCTGGACGAGCGGATCCGCTACGCGTACCGGATCGCTGTGGCCAACATCGCCGAGGAAATGGCGAACGTGGCGATCCGCCACGGCACCGACCCGCGCGACTTCACCGTCGTGGCGTTCGGTGCGGCGGGCGGCATGCTGCTCCCGGCCACCCTCGACCTGCTGCGCGCCAAACGGATCGTCATCCCGCCCAACCCTGGACTGTTCTCCGCCGTGGGACTGCTGTCGACCGACCTGGCCTACTACGACAGCCGCAGCGCCTACCGGGTGCTGGAGCCGTCGGCGGCCGACTCGATCGGGGCGGTGTTCGAGGAGATCGAGCGTTCACTGCGGGAACGCATCACCGGCCCGCAGGACGGGATGAAGGTGCGACGCACGTTCGACGCACGGCTGATCGGCCAGCACTGGGAGACCCCGTTCGTCGAGGTCCCCGACGGCCCGATCGACCCCGCCGCAGTCGAGACGATGATCGCCAACTTCCACGACGCCTACGAGCGGCGCTACGGCAACCGGTTCCCTGGCATGCCGGTCGAGGGCGTCACCTACAGGGTGCAGATCACCGTCCCCGGTCACCGCTTCGAGCACACCCCGCTGCCTACCCCCACCGACACGAGTGTGACGCCGGACCGCACCACCGAATTGCGCCACTACACCGACCAAGCGCTCACCGTCGCGGAGTACACCCGCGACCGGCTGCCCGTGGGGGCGCTCGTCCACGGCCCGGCGATCATCCGGGAGAGCCTGTCCACCACTCTGGTGTGCCCGGGGCAGGTCGCCCGGGTCGGCGCCTATGGCGAGATCTCCATCGAGTTGGCGGCGAAGAAATGACCGCCACAACCGTCGAGCAGCTGATCCGGGACCTGGACGGGGCCGCGTTCGAGGAGCGCTTCCACTGCGACCGCTTCACCGCCACCGTGCTGAGCAACCGGCTGCACTACATCGTGGAGCACATGTGCCGCCGCCTGCTCACCGCCGCGTTCTCTCCCATCCTGCGGGACTTCTACGACTTCGCCGCCGTGGTGACCGGGCCGCCGGAACTGGCCTACCCGACCCCGGCGATGAGCGACAGCCTGGTGCTGTTCACCGGGACCATGACCGACTCGGTGCGGGTCACGGTCGAGGAGTACGGCCTGGCACGGCTCAAACCAGGCGACGTGCTCGTCGCCAACGACCCGTACCGGACGGGCACGCACGTCAATGACGTGCTGTTCGTGCGGCCGGTGTTCCACGGAGGACG
This sequence comes from Actinomadura sp. SCN-SB, assembly GCF_043906805.1. NCBI lineage: Bacteria > Bacillati > Actinomycetota > Actinomycetes > Streptosporangiales > Thermomonosporaceae > Actinomadura > Actinomadura sp. SCN-SB. The sequence goes on from NZ_JBIMPP010000016.1 coordinate 12,227, forward strand.
GCTCGCGGCGTTCGTCAGCATGAAGGCCCACCAGCTCGACATGGGCGGCACCGTGCCCGGTGGATTCAGCGTCGTCAAGAACAACGTCTACGAGAACGGCCTCGTCCTGTCGCCGCGCGCCCTCTACGAGGCCGGCGAGCCGGTGCCGGAGACCTGGAGCCTGATTTTCGACAACGTGCGGTTCGGCGAGGTGCTGCTGCCCGACATGCAGACCATCTGCGCCGGGCTGCGCCTCGGTGAGCGCTTGCTGCTGGAGACAATGGACCGCTACGGCGTCGAGGCCTCGCACGGGGCGATGACGTACGTGTGCGACACCTCGGCCGAGCGAATGCGACTGGCCTTGGCAGGCCTCCCGGACGGCGTCTACGAGGGGTCTGATCTGCTCGACTGCGACGGCGTGGACGACTCGGAGGAGTACCTGGTCAGCGTTCGGGTGACCAAGCGGGGCGGCCGTGTGGAGGTCGACTTCGGCGGCAGCTCCCGGCAGGCGCGGACCTGCGTCAACGCCACACCGCTGGACGCCAAGACCTCGGTCGGCGTGGCGCTGAAGTACCTGCTAGACCCTGACGGCCCGTTCACCTCCGGCATGAACCGTCCCATCGACCTGGTGATCCCCGAGGGCACGGTGGTGAGCGCGCTGCCGCCCGACGGCGCGGTGTTCGCCTACTACGAGATCAACCAGCTGATCATGTCGGCGATGCTGCGGGCCCTGGAACCGGCGGTCGGCGAGGCGGCGATGGGCGGCGACAGCGGCTGCTCCGACATCCACAACGCCTCGGGGATGCTGCCGGACGGCACGCCGTGGCTGTCGGTCGCCGAGTGCGGGGGCGAGGTCGGCCCGTACGGCGCCAACCGGTACGGCGACGCCGACAGCCAGATGTTCGCCTACCAGGCCAATGGCATCGCCGTGGCCGCCGAGACCGTGGAGGGCGCGGCGCCGGTGGTGATGCTGCGGCATGAGATCCTGACCGACGGCGGCGGCCCCGGCCTGTACCGGGGCGGCGCGGCCCTGGTCCGCGACACCCTGTGGCGGTTGCCTGCCCGGCACAACTTCATGTCGCTGCGGTACAAGAAGGCACCCGGCTTCGGGGTGCGCGGCGGCCGCGACGGCAGCACCGGCGGCGTCTGGACGTGGGAAGGCTCGATGGAGGCCTTCGCCGGGCTCAAGCCGACCGGCCCGGAGGCCTACGCCGACGCCCGGCCCATTGCAGGGATGCTGGACCCGCAGACCAACGCGCCCGCCTCCGGAGGGAAGTACGTCTTCCCGTTCCGCACCGCGTACTGGCACACCGGCCCCGGCACCATCCTGCGTGTCCGCAACAACGGCGGCGGCGGATGGGGCGATCCCCTGAACCGCGACCCGGAGATGGTCAAGATCGACGTGCGGGACGGCTACGTGTCGGTGGAGGGTGCCGCCCGCGACTACGGCGTGGTCGTCGGCGGCGATCCCGAGAACGATCCGGAAGGTCTGGTCGTGGACGCCGAGGCCACCGCCGCGCTGCGCGCCAGGCTCCGCGAGGACCGGACATGAGACGGCACGGCCACTGGATCGGTGGCCGCGTCACACCGCCGGCGAGCGGGCGCCACCTGACCTCGATCGCCCCCGCCGACGGCAGCGAGGTCGCGCAGATCGCCGCCGGGGACGAGCGCGACGTGGCGGCCGCCGTCGCGGCGGCCGAAGCCACCGCCCCCGGCTGGCGGGCGCGGCGGCCCGTCGAACGCGGGCGGCTGCTGTCGGCGCTGGCCGCCGCGCTGCGCGAACGGGTAGCCGAGTTCGCCGCGATGGAGTCGGCCGAGACCGGCAAGCCGGACTGGCAGGCCCGGTTGGAGATCGAGGGCAGCGCCGCCTACTTCGAATTCTACGGCGGCCTGGTCAACATCGAACTCGGCCACACTCTGGACGTGGGCCCGGGCGCGCATGCGTTCACCCGCCGCGAACCGTACGGCGTCATCGGCGTCATCACACCGTGGAACGCACCTCTCAACCAGTGCTCGCGATCCGTCGCCCCCGCGCTCGCGGCAGGCAACACGGTCGTGGCCAAGCCGTCGGAGTTCACCTCGTGCACAACCCTGGCGCTGGCGGCGCTGGCCGGCGAGGTCGGCTTCGAGGACGGCGTACTCAACGTGGTGACCGGGACGGGCACCGAGGCCGGACGCGCGCTCGTCTCGCATTCCGGGGTGCGGCGGGTCTCGTTCACCGGGTCCGTGCGGGCGGGACGGGAGATCGGCCACATCGCCGCCGACCGGATCATCCCGCTCACCCTGGAACTCGGCGGCAAGTCGGCCAACCTGGTCTTCGCCGACGCCGACATGGATCGGGCCGTCGACGGCTCGGTGACGGCGTTCACCCTCAACACCGGGCAGGTCTGCTCCGCAGGCACCCGCCTGCTGGTTGAGGAGTCCGTGCACGACCACGTGGTGGACTCACTCGCGGTCAAGGTCAGGAAGGTGGCGGGCTCGCTCGGCCCGCTGACGACTCCGGCGCAGGCCGAGAAGGTCCGCGCCTACTTCGACATCGCCGAGACCGAGGGCGCCACCCTCGTCACCGGGGGGCGCTCGCTGGACTGCAACCCTCCTGGTCACCGGGTCGAGCCCACCGTCTACACCGGCGTCCGCCCGGACATGCGGATCGCCCGGGAGGAGATCTTCGGTCCCGTCCTGGTCGTGATGCCGTTCCGCACCGAGGACGAGGCCATCGCCCTCGCCAACGACTCCGACTACGGCCTGGCGGCAGGCGTGTGGACGCGTGACATCTCGCGCGCGCTACGCGTCGCCGAACAACTCGAAGCAGGCCAGGTCTACGTCAACGCGTGGCGCAGCGCGCTCGTCGAGACGCCGTTCGGCGGCACCAGGCTCAGCGGCTTCGGACGAGAGAAGGGGCTGCAGGCCCTCCACGAGTACACACGCCTCAAGAGCGTGATCGTCACCTACTGAGAAGGAGGACCACCGCCATGGGAGAGTTCGACGGGAAGGTCGTACTCGTTACGGGAGCGGGCTCGGGAATCGGGCGCGCCAGCGCCGAGGCGTTCGGCCGCGAGGGCGCCTCGGTCGCGGTCGCCGACATCGACCGGTCCGTCGCCGAGGAGACCGCCGAGGCGATCGTCAAGGCCGGAGGGACGGCCGAGCCGTTCACCGCCGACGTCGCCGACGAGGATGCCGTGAACGCGCTGATCGGTGCCGTCGTGGAGCGGTTCGGCGGTCTGGACGTCGCCCACAACAACGCCGGGATCGAGGGTGCGCACCTCCCGATGGCCGAGATGCCGCTCGAGGACTGGCAGCGCACTCTCGCGGTCAATCTGACCGGGGTGTTCTTGTGCATGAAGGCCGAGATCCCGGTGATGCTGGAGCGGGGCGGCGCGATCGTCAACACGGCTTCGGCGTCCGGGCTGGTCGGCGGTTGGAACCTGGCCGGCTACACCGCCGCCAAGCACGGCGTCGTCGGACTCACCCGAGCCGCCGCCTGCGATTACGGCGAACGCGGCATCCGCATCAACGCGGTGTGCCCCGGCGCCATCGATACCCCATTCCTGGCGGAGCTGCCGCAGCCGTTCCTGCAGCGCCTCACCGAGGGACATCCGATCGGCCGTCTCGGACGCGCAGAAGAGATCGCCGATGCGGTGCTGTGGCTGGCCTCCGACCGCGCCTCATTCGTGATCGGCCAGGCCCTCCAGGTCGACGGCGGCGTTGTCATGGGTTCCCCCTCCACCAAACCCCTTGATCTCTAGAAGAGGAGACAACCATGCGCACGATCATCACGGGAGCCTCCGGCCACTTCGGCGCGGCGACGACACGGCTGCTCCTGGACCGGCTGCCCGCCTCCGACCTGATCCTGATGTCGCGATCCCCCGAGAAGCTGAAGGAGATGCAGGACCGGGGCGCGACCGTCCGGCACGGCGACTTCGACGACCCCACCTCGCTGCAGCGGGCCGTCGCCGGCGCCGAGGTGATGCTGCTGATCAGCGGTGTGAAGGTCGGCCACCGCATCCCGCAGCACCGAGCCGCCATCGAGGCGGCCGTCGCCGCGGGAGTGCAGCGGATCGTCTACACCTCCTACTTCGGCACCAGCGCCGACAACACCGCCTTGGTCAACAAGGACCACCACGGCACCGAGGAGATCCTGAGATCGTGCGGGGTGCCGTACACGATCCTGCGCGACGGCTTCTACGCCGAGTCCCTTCTGGACATCGCCGTGTCGCAGGCGCTCCGCACCGGGACGTGGGTCAGCGCCACCGGCGACGGGCGCGTCAGCTTCATCGGCCGGGACGACTGCGTCGAGGTCGCGGTCGAGGTGCTGACCGGGCCGGGCCACGAGAATCAGGTCTACGAGGTGACCGGCGAAGAGCTGTGGGCATGGCGGGAGGTCGCCGAACTGGCCGCCGAGATCGCCGGCAAGCAGATCGAGTTCGTCCCGGTGACCGACGAGGAGCTGTACGCCCACTTCGACGCCATGGGGATCCCGCGGGAGCCGCTGGACGACTTCAACGTCGACGGCTACATCTTCTGCAGCGACGACATGGTCTCGTTCGAGCGCGAGACGCGCGGCGGACGCTTCGCCATCACCTCCGACCACGTCCGGCGCGTCCTCGGACGCTCGCCCCGTCCCTTGCGCGAACTCGCCGAGGAGCGACGCGAGCAGTACCGCGCGATCGTCGCTGAGACCGCCACCGCCTAGGAACCCTCGATGCCCTATTTCACGGACAAGGTCGTCGTCGTGACCGGTGCGGCCAGCGGGTTCGGCGAGGCCACCGCGCACGCTTTCGCCTCCGCCGGGGGGCGGGTCGTCGTCGCCGACATCGACGCCGGCGGCGCCCGGCGGGTCGCCGAGCAGCTGGACGGGGCGGTGGCCGTACGCACCGACGTGTCGGACGCCGGCTCCGTACGCACGATGGTGGCCGCCGCCGCCGACGCCTTCGGCGGCATCGACGTGCTGGTCAACAACGCCGGAGTGCCGCATCGCTCGATGCCGATGCTGGACCTGCCGGTCGAGGAGGCCGACCGCATGTGGGCGGTCAACGTCCGCTCAGTGTTCCTGTGCTGCAAGTATGCCGTCCCGATGATGCGGGGACGGCAGGGCGCCTCGGTGGTGAACGTCGCCTCCATCGGCGCGGTGCGGCCCCGGCCCGGGATGACCGTCTACAACGCCAGCAAGGGCGCCGTGCTCACCCTGACCCGCGGGCTGGCCGCCGAGCTGGCGCCCGAAGTGCGGGTCAACGCGATGAATCCGGTCGTCGCCGAGACCGGGTTCGTGCGGGGCGCGCAAGGCGTGGACCGGCTGCCCGAAGAGATGCGGGCGGCCATGGTCGCGGGCATCCCGATGGGACGTCTCGCCGAGCCGCGCGACGTCGCCGACACGATCTGTTTCCTCGCCTCCCCCGAGGCGCGCTTTCTCACCGGCGTCTGCCTGGACGTCGACGGTGGAAGGAGCATCCAATGACCACCACCCCCACCGAGCAGCCCAGACTGCCCACTGCGCCGCCGGAGTTCGACCCGCTCAGCGAGGCGGCGCTGCGCGACCCGTCCAGCATGTTCCTGCGGGCACGCGAGGAGACTCCGGTCTTCTGGTCCGAGGCGGTGCACGCCTGGATCATCACCCGCCGCGAGGACGTCCTCCGGTATCTGAACGAGCCGGACGCCTTCGCCACCGCGACGCGGGGCTTCATCAAGGTGCCCGAGAAGTTCGCCGACCGGTTCTCGGCGGAGCTGCCTGACCAGATGATGCCCGCCATGGACCCGCCCGAGCACACCGGGCCCAAGAAGGCGGTGCAGAAAGGGTTCCTGCGGCCGCGGATCCTCAAGCTCGAGGACCGCATCACCCACAAGGCGCACGAACTCATCGACGCGTTCCCCGCCAGTGGGCGGACCGATCTGATGGCCGCCTACAGCAACCCGCTCACCATGCACACGCTGCTCGGGCTGCTCGGGCTGCCCGACTCCGACGCCGACCTGATCTGGACCATGGGCGAAGCGTCCATCCGGGTTCTGGCCAGTGCGAACGTGCCGCTGCAGGAGCCCGAGCTGTCCAGGGTGTGGCAAGACTACATCGACGGCCAGGAGTACATCCGCGAGATCGCCCGCGAGCGCGCCGCTCACCCGGGCGACGACATCATCTCCATCATGGCGACCGCCGAGGACGAGGACGGCAACCCTGTCCTCTCGCCCGAACGGGTCGCCCTGCACGTCTCGGAGATCGCCTTCGCCGGACACGACACCACCGCCCAGCTGATGACCAACATGGTCATGTTCCTGTCCGAGAACCCCGACCAACTGGAGGAGGCGCGCCGCAACCCGGCGCTCTGGCGCAACGTCACCGATGAGGCGCTTCGCCGCCGCCCCTCCGCCCCGTTCGCGGCACGAACGGCGGTACGCGATGTGAAGGTCGGCGGGGTCACCGTCCGCAAGGGCGAGATGGCCTGGTTCGCGCTGGCCAGCGCATCCAACGACCCCAGCCACTACGAGGACCCGCAGCGGTTCGACATCGGGCGTCCCCGGCCGATGGACCACGTGGCGTTCGGCCGCGGCCCGCACACCTGCCCGGGCGCCCCGCTCGGACGGGCCCAGGCCACCATCGGCATCCGGACGCTGTACGAGCGGCTGCCCGGCCTGAGGGTCGAACCGGGCTACCCGCTTGACTTCGCGCCGCTGCTTATCCTGCCCAAGCGCAACAGCCTGCCGGTCATCTGGGATCACCACGACCAAGATCACACCTAGACTGGGGCCGTGCCCGCCGAAGCTAACCGACAGTCCCTGCGCGCCCTCCAGCAGGCCGACACCCGACGGCGTCTGATGGAAGCGACCATCGAGATGATCGGCCTGCAAGACTACGCCGCTACCACGATCGAGCACATCACTGCGGCTGCGGGCGCCTCGCGGGCCACGTTCTACCTGCACTTCAAGTCCAAGGCGCAGGCGTTCCTGGCAGCCTGGCGAGAACTGCTGCAGCCGCAGATGCTCGCCCGCTACCGGCAGCTGGACGCGATCGAGGATCCTGGCCGGGCCGACGTGCGGGCCTGGCTGGAGACGATGGTCTATTTCTGGGAACAGACCCGGCAAATAGCCATCGCATCCAACCAGGCCCTGGCTCTGGAGCCAGAACTGGCAGGCGAGTGGTTCCACGGCATGGACCAGGGCGCGGACGCGCTACCCCGACATCTGGCCAGGTTCGGCGACGATCCCAGGTCGGCCCGGCTGCGGCTGCTCACGCAGACGATCCAGATGGAACGCGTGCTCTATTTCTGGGTGCTCGGCCTTTTCGCTCAGTCACGCGATGAACTCGTGGACGCCTTGACCGACAGTTGGTGCCACGCGATGGAACTGACCGATTGACGGCGCATACGAGGGTCGGCCTTAATCCGCGGGTTCGGGGTTCAGTCCCTGCTGGCGCACCCCGCCTGACCAGCAACAACACCCACACACTCGGTTGATGCTGATCTTGTATGGGGCCCGACTGTTGCCGCACGCCTGGTGGAGGCGGACATGGCGACGGCTGCGGCCAGCAGCGCGGTCGTGGCCCATACCACCGGCCCGGTCCCCAGGCTGCGTGAGAGCAGTGTCGTGGGAAGGGCGGCGGCCAGTAACGTGCCCGTCGCCAGCACGACCGTCAGGGGGACGACCCCGCGGCGGTAGGAACCCGCGACGAACAGGGCGACGACGATCAGGTAGAACGCCATCTCGTACGACAGCGTCCAGAGCACGTTGATCGCGTTCGGTACGCCCAGGACGTCCTGCAGCATCGTCAGGTGGGCCAGCACGGCGGTCAGCGGATCGTGCCGTTCGAGCCCGGCCCGCAGCCCTCGGAGCCCGAGCACGAAGGGCGCCACGGCCACGGCGCAGGCCACCGCGAGCATCGGGTGGATACGGAGGAACCGGGCGATCCAGAACCTGCGGACGCTGCCGTGCCGTTCCAGAGACGCGGGAATGATGTAGCCGCTGACCAGGAAGAACACCATGACGCCGTAGACTCCGGGGTCGATCCAGGTGAGGTGTTCGGCGCGCAGCCCGGGCGTGCAGTAGTAGCTGCCGTGGTGCAACGCCACCACCAGAGCCGCCCAGCCGCGCAGCGCGTCCAGCCAGGCGAGCCGATGCCGCGCCTCGCGGGGTGGCGCCGGGGGTGCCGCCGTGGTGGTCATGGACGTACCGGCGATCAGCCCGGCCACCTGTGGGTCATCGCCGAACCGGCGCGTCCACCCGGCGGACGCTCTCCACCGCGACCGGCTCGACCGGCTCGACCTGGTCGAGGAGCGGGCGGCCGTTTCGCCAGCGGTCCAGGTTGTCCAGGAAGTGCGTGATGACTCCGGCTTCGACGTGCGTGGAGGTACCGGCGGCCGCGGGGCTGAGCCTGACCCGGGGATGCTCGTACAGCCAGTGCCCGGCGGGCGGCGGCGCCGGATCGGTGACATCGAGGGTGACCAGACGGACGCCGCCCTCGTCCAACGCCTCCCGGACAGCGTCATGGTCGAGCACTCCCCCGGCACCGACATTGATCAGGTGCAGGCCCGGTTTGGCGAAGCCCAGCACGCTCGCGCCGATCATCTTCCCGGTGGCCGCGGTGGCGGGAGCGGCGAGCACGACCGCGTCGCTGGTGGCCAGGAGCTCGGTGACATCGCGGGCGAGCTCGACCCCGTTGACCAGCTGGGCGCCAGGGATCGGCGCGGCGGGGCGACGGCGGATCCCGCGGACCCGGACGCCCAGCGGCAGGAGCCGCCGCGCCACCGCCGTCCCGACCAGGCCGAGGCCCACCAGCCCCACCGTGGAACCGGCGAGCCGCCGCGGCGCGGGCCGATGATCACCCGGCGCCCAGGGGCCGTCCACCCACAGCCCCTGATTGAGATCGCTGAGCAGCGCGTACAGCACCCGCTCGGCGACCTGCGGAGCGTGCAGCGATCTCGATGAGGTGACCAGCCGGGCCCTGAGCAGACCGGGAGGGTACGCCTCGGGCCCTCCCGCCGCCAGGTGGACCCAGCGCAGTCCGCCGGTCCAGGACGGCAGCGGCGTTGGCCAGGGGCCGGGGCGGGCCAGCAGCACCTCCGGCTCGTGCGAGGCGGCGTCCTCGATCCCGACGACCACCGCGCCCGCGGCGGCGATCGCCGCCGCGGCTTCCGAGGGTCCGGCGACGACGACGGTCCGCCGGACCGGGTGAGAATTGAGCGACACGGGGACTCCTTGCCATGGGTGCGTCGGCGTTCAGCTCGCAAGCGACTAGGGACCGGGCCGCGCCGGTGAGGTGACCGCATCCGGGTCCGGCGCGGCCCTTGGCAGTACCGCCGCCGGTTCTGGTTCGGGCGCCCGTTCCGGTGACGTTTCCCGCATGGACTCGGGGACGGGCGGTGCGGCGACTCTTCTCCTCCAGGGCATCGCGGCGATCAGGAAGGCGATGACGATGAGTGAACCCAGAGACCACCCCACGTGGACGTCCTGCCAGCCCGACCAGGAGAGCCGGGTCATGTAGAGGTAGCCGAAGGCCGCCCACAACGCGCCCGCTCCCATCGCGAGGTGCGCCGCGCGGGTGGAGCGGACGAGCAGGAAGGGCACCGGCATCAGCAGGTACTGCGCGCCGAGTCGCGGCGTCACGATGAGGAAGGCCAGCACCAGCGCGATCGTGAGGTCGATCGGGTCGGCCCGCCGCCACCACCAGCCGGCCAGGAACAACGTGGCGAACAGGACGATCGAGCCTGGCCGCCCGAGCGTGGAGTCCAGCGTCTGGTGACCGCCGGTCGCGACCGCCGTCCAGCCCCAGTCGCCGACCACCGGGCGGATCCCGCCGACGACCCCCACGACATCGGGGAGCCGATCGATCGGCGTGCCCACGCCGATCGGCAGGGTCACGAAGAACAGCGCGGGAACCCCGATGACGCCGGCCGAGGCCCGCAGCCACCGTCCGGGACGGCGCAGGGTCGCCGCGATCCCGGGCAGGAACATCACGGGCCAGCTGTTGGCCGACAGGGCGAACCCCATCAGCGCTCCCGCTCCGCCCGGCCGGCGCGACCGGGCGGCGAGGAAGGCGGCCACGCCGAACACCAGCGCGACCGACTGAAGCTGCCCGTGCACCGCGCACACCAGCATGGCCAGCGGGCTGCACGCGTACTGGAACCGGCGCAGCTCCCGCTCGCCGTCACGGGCGAGCCGGCCGACCAGGACGATCAGGACGATGTCGGCCGCCATCGGGTACAGCCGCAGCGCGACCTCCCACGGCAGCCCGGTCAGCAGCGTGAGCGCGAACCCGTAGGCGGACATGGGCAGGAAATGCCATCCGCTGTCGGGCGTCAGCACCGGATCGCGGCGGTGCAGGACGTCCTGCCCGGCCTGCAGGAAGCTGTCCCACAGATCCACCGGCTGGTGCGGGTCCGCCGCGGCCAGACCCATGACCGCGACACGCAGCCCCACCCCCACCAGCAGCGCGATCCGCACCGAGGGACGCCAGCCACGGACGTGAGCGATGACGCCGAGGACCGCGCCCGCGATCAGCACGGCGCCCTCGACGACCACGACGGTGACGGCGTTCACGACACCGGACCCGGGACGGGTCGTGCTTCGGTCACTCGCAATCCCCACTATCTCTACTATTCCGATTGGAAAAGGTAAGTTAGCACGAGTGCGGTGCCGGGGGCGCACGATGCGTTCACCAACGGCCGGACCGTCCCGGCCGCAGCGATGCGTCACGTCCGAATTGGAGGCCAGATGAGCGAACAGCAGACGCGGACCTACCCAGGTCATGGCGCGATCGTCGGGCGTACGGTCGCCGAGTCCACCCCGTGGTGGAACGCCCCGCCCCAGGCTCCGCGGGGCGCGCCGAACATCGTCGTGGTTCTCGTCGACGACATGGGGTTCAGCGATATCGGGCCGTTCGGGTCGGAGATCGATACCCCGGCCCTGGACGGGCTGGCCGAGCGTGGTGTGCGGTTCACCAACTACCACACCAATCCGCTGTGCTCCCCGTCCCGCGCGTCCCTGCTGACCGGGCTGAACCCGCACAACGCGGGTTTCGGGTTCGTCGCCAACGCCGACCCGGGCTTCCCCGGCTGGGCGCTGGAACTCGCCGACGACGTCCCGACGCTGGCCGAGTCGCTGCGCGCCGGGGGCTACGCGACCTACGCCATCGGGAAGTGGCACCTGGCCAAGGACTCCACCATGAACGAGGGAGCGTCCAAGAACTCCTGGCCGCTGCAACGAGGGTTTGACCGCTTCTACGGGTTCCTGGAGGGGATGACCAGCCTGCATTTCCCCTACCACCTGGTCCGGGACAACTCGCCGGTCGCCATCGACGCGTACCCGGAGGGCTACTACCTGACCGACGACCTCACCGACGAGGCGATCGGCATGCTGAAGGGGCTGCGGGCGAATTCGGACAAGCCGTTCTTCCTGTACTTCGCCCACGGCGCCGTCCACGGGCCGTTGCAGGCCAAGGCCGAGGACATCGCCAAGTATCGCGGCAGGTACGCCCGCGGCTGGGACGCCGTCCGCGAGGAGCGGTTCGCCCGGCAGCTCGCCGACCGGCTGTTCCCCGAGGGCACCGTCCTGCCGCCCCGCAACGGAGAGGCGCACCACTCCGTCGAGCCGTGGGACTCCCTGCCGGAGAAGGAGCGGGAGATCTACGCGCGGATGAAGGAGGTGTACGCCGCGATGGTGGACAACATCGACCAGAACCTCGGCCGGCTGCTGGAGGTGATCGAGGCGCTGGGCGAACTCGACAACACCCTCGTGGTCTTCACCTCCGACAATGGAGGCACCGGGGAAGGCGGGCCGCGCGGTACGCGCAGTTACTTCAAGAACTTCTCCCGAGGCCCCCAGTTGCCGCAGGAGTGGCACACCGATGTTCCCCGGGACCTGGACTCGCTCGGTGGCCCGAACAGCTCGATCCACTATCCGCGCGGCTGGGGCATGGCGTCCAACTCACCGTTCCGGCTGTACAAGGGCAACACTCATGCGGGCGGTGTGAGGGTGCCGTTCCTCATTTCCTGGCCCGCCGGGTTGGGGGACGTGGCCGGACAGGTGCGCACCCAGTACCAGTACGTGACCGACCTGTACCCGACGCTGCTGGAGCTGGCCGGGGTGGCTCGGCTGGAAGAGCGGGAAGGGCGGCCCGCACGTCGCTTGGACGGCTTCAGCTTCACCGCTCCCCTGCGGGACGCGAACGTGGCGAGCACCCATCCCGAGCAGTACGCCGAGATGACCGGCAACCGGTCCTACTACCGGGACGGGTGGAAGCTGGTGTCCCTGCACCGGCCCGGCAACGGCCCCGACGACGACCCGTGGGAACTGTACGACGTGCGCGCCGATCCCACCGAGGCCCATGACGTCGCGTCCGAGCATCCGGAATTGGTCAAGGAGCTGGCCGCGGCCTGGGAGAAGGCGGCCTGGGACAACCGCGTGTTCCCGCTGGACGACCGGGGCTTTCTGCACATGAACCGGCCTCCGTCGGACGAGGAGTTCAGCCGTCCGGTGCGGCTGCTGCCCGGGACGCCGAGCCTGGAGCGGTACCGGTCGGCCAAGCTCGTCGCCCTGCGGTCCTTCGACGTGCAGGCTCGACTGAACTACGCGCCCGGTGACCAGGGCGTCCTGGTCGCCCATGGCGACCTGGGAGGCGGCTACAACCTGCACATCCAGGACGGACTGCTGCACTTCGTCTACAACGAGTACGGCTCCCTCATCGAGGCCGACGCGGGAGAGCTGGCTCCCGGCGACCGGCTCGTGACCCTCCGAGCCACGATCCAGCCGGGCTACCGCTGGAGCTTCGACATCCTGGTGGACGGCGAGGGGCGGGCAAGGCTGGACGAGGTGCTCATCCTGTTCGGCTTCGCGCCCGCCCAGGGCATCGATGTCGGGATCGACCGGCGCAACCCGGTGTCCTGGCCGCTCTATCAGCGGCACGGCGCGTTCCCGTTCACGGGCGAACTGACCTCGGTCACCTATGTTCCGGGCGCGCCGGCCCCCTACCATCCCGCCGAGGTCCTGGCACTGCTGGAGGAGGCCGGCGCCGCCTTCGAATGACCTCTTACGCGGAGGTTTTCAGGGTGGGTGGTCCCAAACTCCGGCGGACGCGCTGGGCCTCGGGGTCGGGTAGCGGGACCGAAGCCAGCAGCGTCCGCGTGTAGGGCGAGGAGGGCCTGGTCAGCACCCGGGCGGCGGGGCCGAGTTCGACCAGCCGGCCGGAGCGGAAGACGGCCACGCGGTCGGCGACCTGGCTCACCACGGCCAGGTCGTGGCTGATGAACAGGCAGGCGAACCCGTGTCGCCGCTGGAGGTCGGCGAAGAGTTCGAGCACCGCCGCCTGGACCGAGACGTCCAGGGCGCTGGTGGGCTCGTCGGCCAGGAGGAGGTCGGGCTCCAGGGCCAGGGCGCGGGCCAGGGCCACGCGCTGGCGCTGGCCGCCCGACAGCTCGCGGGGCAGCCGGGCGCCGTGCTCGCGAGTGAGGGCGACCTGTTCCAGGAGTTCCTCGGCGCGTGCGACCCGCTCGGCGGGGGTGCCCACCCGGTGGATGTCGAGCGGCTCCCTGATCGATTCCAGTACGGTGCGGCGCGGGTCAAGCGAGGCGGCCGGGTCCTGGTGGACGATGCCGATGCGCTTGCGGAGCCCGCGCAGGTCGGAGCGTCGCAGGCCAGCCAGGTCGGCCCCGAAGAGCCGGGCCGTCCCGGCGGACGGCCGCAACCGGCCTGTCGCGACGCGTCCCAGGGTGGTCTTGCCGGAGCCCGACTCGCCGACGATGCCGAGCACCTCGCCCGGGGCCACCGACAGCGTGATCTGGTCGAGCGCGGCCGGATGTCCCGGGTAGCCGACGACGACATCGGTGACGGCGAACGCGGGCGCGGACTCCTGGACCGGACGGGCCGGACGTTCTCGATTCCCCAGCCGCGGCACCGACGCCAGGAGTTCGCGGGCGTACGGGGTCGAGGGGGCGGCGAAGAGCCGGTGGACGTCCTGGGTCTCAAGGACGCTTCCGGAGCGCATGACGGCCACCCGGTCGGCGAGGTCGGCGACCACGCCCATGTTGTGGGTGATGAGCAGCACCGCGAGTTCCCGTTCGCGCCGCAGCTCGCGCAGCAGGTCGAGGATCTCGGCCTGCACCGTCACGTCGAGGGCCGTGGTGGGCTCGTCGGCGATCAGCACGTCGGGGCCGGCGGCCAGCGCCAGGGCCAGCACGATCCGCTGCTTCTGCCCGCCGGAGAACTGGTGCGGGTAGTCCCGCGCCCGCTCGGGCGGGATCCCGACCTGCGCCAGCAGGTCGGCCACGCGCCGGCGCCGCTCGCGGCGGGACGCCGTGCCGTGCGCCCGCAGCACCTCGCCGATCTGCCAGCCGACCCGTTCGACCGGGTTGAGGGCGGTCGAGGGTTCCTGGAAGACCAGGGCGATCCGCGCTCCGCGTACCCGGCGCAGTTCCTCCTCGTCCAAGCCGAGCAGTTCCCGCCCGTCCAGGACGATGCTCCCGGAGACGGCGGCCGTCGCGGGCAGCAGCCCGAGGACGGCCAGCGCGGTGACCGACTTGCCCGACCCCGACTCCCCCACTACCGCCAGGACCTCGTCCCGGCGCAGTTCCAGGGCGAGGTCCCGGACGGCGCGCACCCCCGGGAAGCGGACGTTCAGGCCCTTGATCTGCAGCAGCGCCGTCATGACGCACCTCCTCGGCGCTCGGCCAGCAAGGCCTGCGCGATCAGCTGGAAGCCGAGCACGAGCACGACGATCACCAGCAGCGGGCCGATCGCGTACATGTTGTTGGTGCCGAGCTGGGCCATGGCGTCGGCGAGCACCCCGCCCAGCGAGGGGGACGGGGGCCGCACCCCGATGCCGATGAAGTTCATCGCGCTGGAGATGAAGACCGCCATGGAGGCCGAGAGCGCGAGCTGGACGATCACCGCGTCCAGGATGTTGGGCACCACGTGCTTGCGCAGCACCCAGGTGCGGGACGCGCCCATCGACTCGGCGGCGTCCACGTACGGCAGTTCGCGCACCTTGAGCGTGGCGGTGCGTACCAGCCGTCCGAACAGCGGCAGTTCGGCCCCGATGACCACGCAGATCACCGGGAGCATGCCGACGCCGGTGACCGCGGCGATGCCGATGCCCAGGATGATCGGAGGGAAGGCCAGGATGATGTCGAAGGCGCGCTGGGCGGCCACGTCCGCCGGGCCGGCCTGGCTGGCCACCAGCCCGACCAGCCCGCCCAGGACGGCGCCGCAGGGCACGGTGACCAGGCAGACCAGCAGATCGGGCCGGATGCCGTAGAGCACCCGTGAGAACACATCGCGGTTCACCTCGTCGGTGCCGAACAGATGCCCGGCGCTCGCGCCCAGCAGGTTGGCGTCCGGGATCTGTGCCTGCGGCGGGTACGGCGCGATCAGCGGCGCCAGCAGGCCGGCGAGGACGACGACGCCGACGAGCACGAGGCCGGCCAGACCCCGGCCATGCAGGAGGGCAGCGCGGCGCGCCCGCGGCCCTCGGTCCGTCTCGACGTTCCCGAGCGGTCCGGACGTCCCGAGTTCGAGGGCGCTCATCGGGCGGCTCCCAGCCGGACGCGCGGATCGAGGGCGGCGTGCGCGACGTCGGTGAGCAGTTGCAGGACGGCGAAGACGGCCACCGACAGCATCAGCAGCACCTGCACGACCGGATAGTCGCGGCCGGTGATCGCCCGCTCGATCAGCAGCCCCAGGCCCGGCCAGGAGAAGGTGAACTCGACCAGCACCGCGCCGCCGAGCAGCGCGCCGGTCTGCAGGCCGAGCACCGTCAGGCTGGTCGGCAGCACGTTGCGCAGCGCGTGCCGCAGCAGCACCCGCCGCCGGGACACCCCGGCGGCGAGCGCGGTGACGATGTAGGGCTGGGCCAGCTCGGTGCGCAGCGACTCGGCGACGTACCGGGTCAGCGCGGCGCCGACCGGCAGCGCCAGGCACAGCGCGGGCATCAGCAGATACTGGAACGTGATCGACGGGTTGGCGAGCAGTCCCTCGCGGGGGACGCCGCCGCTCGGCAGCACCGGCACGATGACGCCGAACAGCAGGATCAACGCCACCCCCATGACGAAGGTCGGCACACCGATCGCCAGGGTGTTGACGCCGGTCAGCAGGTGGTCGAGCCAGGCGCTCCGCGTCCAGGCCCACAGCGTGCCCAGCACGAGCGCGAACAGGACCGCCAGCAGCAACGCGCTCGTGGCCAGCAGCAGCGTGCTGCCCAGGGCGTCGGTGACGAGCGAGCCGATCGTCCCTCCGATGAGGTACGACCGGCCCAGATCGAAGGTCAGCATCGCGCCCAGCCAGGCGAGGTACTGTCCCGCCCAGGGCCGGTCCAGGCCGAGCTCCCGGCGGATCGCCTCGACCGCCTCGGGGGTGGCGTCGGCTCCGGCGAGCGCCTCCGCCGGGTCGCCGGGGACCAGCCGCAGCACGGCGAAGATCAGTATCGACGACACCACGAGCACCAGGGCCAGCGAGGGCAGCCTGCGCAGTACGTACAGCGTCATGGTCGTGTCCTCACCCGGTCAGCCGCGCGTCGGTGAGCACGAGCTCGTGCCGCTTGGTGTACGAAACGCCCGTGACCCGGTCGCTGACGGCCCAGCGGGGCTCGACGATCGCGATCTCGATGAGGAACAGCCCGTCGAGCAGGTCGCGCGACAGCCTGCCGTACGCCTCCTTCGCCTCGGGGCTGTCGCCCTTGACCTGCTTCCACGCGGCGTCGGCGTCCTTGATGTAGGTGTCGGAGGTGTAGTGCGAGGCGTTCTTGCGCGCGTTGAAGGGGTAGGCGCTGACGCTGAGCGTCGAGGGCGTGTACTGGGCCCACGAGTGGTAGGTGGTCCACAGTCCAGGGAGTTTGCCTCCGATGAGATGGGCGACGAAGGTCGGCGGGTCCAGCGGTTCCAGCTTCACCTCGATCCCGATCTCCTTCAGGTTGGCCTGCACGATCTGCGCGGTGGCCGCGAACAGCGGGTTCGGGGTCTGGTAGTTGAACGTCAGCGTCGGCACCTTCTTGCCGTAGGCGGCCATGAGGCTCTTGGCCTTGGCGACGTCCCGCCGGTAGGTGCCGTTGAGCTTCTCGTCGTAGGCGGGTGAGGTCTTCGGCCACGGCAGGTTGACGGTGTAGCCGCTGCCCCGGAAGACCTCGGCCAGGATGCGGTCACGATCCAGGGCGTACGCGATGGCCTGCCGGACTCGCACGTCGGACAGGCCCTCGGCGGTGACGTTGGTGCCGACGTAGATCTGCTCCTCGGCGCCCGTGAGCTGGATCTTGTTGACCTTGCCGGTCTTCTCCAGGCGCTCGATGTCCAGGTTGCTGACGCCGTAGGCGTAGTCGATCTGGCCGCTGCGCAGCTGGTTGGCCTGCGCGGTGGCGTCGGCGACGATCGCGATGTCGACGGCGTCCAGATAGGGCCGCCCGGGGACCCGGTAGCCGGGGTTCTTGCTGAAGCGGAGCCGGGCGTTGGGCGTCCACCTGTCGAACTTGAACGGTCCGGTGCCGACGTACCTGCTGCCGTCCCCGATCCCGGCGAAGGTCTCCTTGTCGACGATCGGGACGATCTCCAGCAGGTCGAGGATGTTGCCGAGCGGATGTGCCAGGTGCAGGACCGCGGTGCGCGGATCGCCCGTATCGATCGACCTGATCGCCTGCGCGGTGCTCTTGAGCTGTCCGTTCCACTTGGGGTCGGCGTAGGTCTTCAGTGAGAACGCCACGTCCTCGGAGGTGAACGGGCGTCCGGTGTGGAACTTCACGTCGCCCCGCAGCTTCAGGGTGACGGTCTTGCCGTCGTCGGCGATGGTCCAGCTCTCGGCGAGCCTGGGTTCCGGCTTCAGGCTGTCGTTGGGGTAGTGAATCAGGCTCTCGTAGACCAGGCCGATGATCGTGGTCACGCCCCAGTTGGAGTTGGTGAAGAAGTTCGCCGGCACCAGGTCACTGCCGATGGCACCGATGAGGGTGCCGCCCTTCCGTGCCTCTCCCGAGCCCTGCCGGCCGACCGCCGAGGTGCATCCGGGCAGGCCCAGCAGGACGGCTCCACCGGCCAGGCCGGACAACAGCGCACGACGGGACAGGGGTCTGCTCATGGACACGCTCCTTGGGTCCTCCGGCCACGAGGCGGAGTCCTGAGTCCGCCCCGGGTGACAGGATTCCATACTAATCTAGTCGGATATATTAGGAATTCCTCGGGGCCGTGGCCCCGCAGAGCTGTCCGCCAGAGAGAAAGGAGCGCGGGCGATGACCCGGCTTCACAGTGAGTCGACCACGCTTGAGGTGACGAAGGTCGGCGGGAACATCGGCGCCGTCGTCTCGGGGCTGCGCATCGGTGCCGGGCTCGACCCCGCCGCCGTCGCCGAGTTCCGCGCGGCGCTCCTCGCGCACAGGGTCGTGTTCCTGCGTGACCAGGGTCACGCCACCGATGAGGACCAGTACGAGTTCGCCGCCCAGCTCGGCGAGGTCACCTCACCCCACCCCACTGTCCGGGGCGACGGGAAAGCGATCCTGCCCATCGACTCCGAGCGCAGCAAGGCCAACAGCTGGCACACCGACGTCACCTTCGTTGACCGCGTCCCCGCCATCAGCATCCTGCGCGCCATCACGCTCCCGCCCTACGGCGGCACCACGATCTGGGCGAACACCGTCGCCGCCTACCAGAACCTGCACCCGGCCTTCCAGACGCTGGTGAGTCAGCTGCGCGCCCGGCACAGCGACGCCTTCGACTACGCCCTCGAACGCCCGGCGAAGGTCGGCGGGCTGGATGTGAAGGAAGAGGGATACCGCAAGGAGTTCCGGAACACGACCTACCTCACAGAGCACCCCCTGGTCCGGGTCCACCCCGAGACCGGCGAGCCCTCGCTCCTGCTCGGCCACTTCGTCCAGTCGATCCCCGGCCTGTCCACACCGGACTACCAGGACCTGTACAACCTGCTGCAGCGGCACATCACCAAGCCGGAGAACACCGTCCGGTGGACCTGGCGCCCCGGCGACATCGCCATCTGGGACAACCGCGCGACCCAGCACTACGCCGTCGCCGACTACGACGACCACCCGCGCCTGCTCCACCGCATCACCATCGCCGGCGACATCCCCGTGGGCGTCAACGGCGACACCAGCACCGTCATCCAGGGCGACGCCACCGCCTTCTCCTCCCTTCCGTCCCGCGCCGCCTGACCCCTCGGAGCACCTCACCCAGCGCGGTCCGTCCACCACCGGGCCGCGCGGCCGAGGCTCCGAGGATCACCAAGGGCCAGAGCCGAGGGACGGTGATGGTGGCGGCGAAGGCCGGGCCGCCATGAGCCTCGTACGGCAGGACCCACAGCGCCGGCGCGAACGCAACCGGCCCGTCATCGTCAGGCGAGCTCGCCGAGGAGATTCCAGGTGCGGAGGCGGGCGGCCTCGCCCGCCAGCTCGGTCGCGCCGAACACGACCTCGGTGGCGCCCGCGTCGAAATAGCGCCGGACCGCCGCCGCGATGACCTTCTCGTCGCCGATCTCTACCAGGTCGGCGGCTTTGGCGGCGCCCTCGAGCTCGATGACCCGGCGGTAGGACGGGACGGTGTCGTAGAAGGCGGACTGCCGGGCCGCGGCCGCGCGGGCGGCGTCCACATCATCGGTGACCACCCCGGACACGAAGGCGACGACACGCGGGGCCGGGCGCCCGGCCCGCTCGGCGACGGTGGTGATCTCCGGGACGATGTGCTCGCCGAGCGTGCGCGGACCTGCCAGGAAGGGCAGCGTCCCGTGGGCCAGCTCACCGGTCACCCGCAGTGCCCGCGGTCCCATCGCGGCGACGAAGACGGGCGGTGGCGGGTCGGCGCCCGGCACGGCCGTGGGCATCGGGGGGCTCGCGGTGAGCGTCTCACCCCGCACGTCGGCCTCCCCGGTCACCAGCAGCGAGCGCAGCGCCGTGAGGAACTCGCGCAGGCGCGTGATCGGACGCTCGTACGCGACTCCGAAGACGGGTTCGATGAGGTCCCGCGCGCATCAGTTGACTATCGGGGAGGACGCGCGAGGCCGGGCTGCCGTGGACTAGGCCGCCGATGGTGCGGCGGGAGTTCGTCGAGGTCGGCTCCGGGCGGCGGGTGAGCGCCCTGGTCTGGGGCAAAGGGTCGGCGGAGTTCGTGCTGGCGCACCGTGACGCGCAGAACGCACACACCGGGGATACCGTCGCACTTGTCCTCGGGCGTCCGCTGACAGCGGTGGACCCGCCCGGGCACCGACATTCGACCGGCGCGATGACCGGGACTACCGGCCGCGCGCAATGCCGAAGCCGTCACCGCCATCATCGAAGCGCTCGCGCCCCGGGTCGGAGCGGTCGTGGGCATGTCCCTAGGCCGGCTCACGGCGATCGCCTTGCCGCGCGGCGTCCCGCGCTGGGGGGACTGGCGCGAGGTGGTGTTCGACACGGTGAAGGAAACGAGAACGGCTCCTCACCGTACACGCGGGCGGCTACCCCGATGGACCTCGGTGCGCAGCTCGTGCGCCCCGTCCGCCCGGGTCGCCTCGTAGTACAGGCGCCACCCGTACCCGCCGGGGAGGGGCACCGCGCACAGGTAGCGGAGCCCGCTACCGTGGTGCGCCGACTCTGCTATGGGTGCGTCGCCCTGGGCGAGGAGCACACCGCCAATGCCCGTCCCCAGGGCCAGGCCGGTGCGTTCCTCGTAGTTCTCCGCGGCGCTGGCGCGCCCGTCGTAGTAGGCGAAGATGTGCCCCTGGTGGGGGACCACGGTTGTGACCCGCGCGCCCCGCGCGTCCCACAGGCCTGGACGGCCGCGCAGCACGGTGCCGTGCCAGGTCCAGTCCAGCCCGTCGGCGCTGGTGGCGTAGTCGGTCACCATCCGGTCGGCCTCGTCCCATTCCTCCAGGGGGTGGCAGGATGCCCACAGGTGCCACTTGCCGCCATGCCGCAGGATCACCGGGTCCTTGACGCCGACCCCGGCGCTGCCCGGTAGGACCACGTCGGCGGATGCGCCGGCGAGCCGCTCCGGGCTGTCGGCCTCCAGCACCTCCACCCGCCAGTGCTTGGTACCGGGCGTGGCGCAGCTGACGTACAGGCGCCACCGGCCCTCCTCGGTGCGTACCAGCGCGGGCCGTTCCAGGGACTCGGTGTCCAGCCGGTCCTTGTGGACGGTGCCGAGCGTCTCGAACCGTTCCCCATCGTCGGTGGCCCGTGCGATCACCACCGCGTAACCGCGGCCCTCCCCTACCGGACGGCGCAGCCGGTAGGCGAGATGGATCTTTCCGTCCGCCAGGCACGCGCTCGGCGCACCGGCCCAGTGGCCCGCGGTCGGCTCCGGCGGCGGCACCACCGGTCGCGAGCGCTCCGGATTCGGATCCGGGAACGGTCGCTCGGATTCCCTAGCACGCATACAAGAATGATAGGGAAGATCGTCCCCGCTCAGGGACGCGACCCCGAGAACGGGCAGCGTAGATACCTACTAAACAGGTGGATATAATCTGTTTGATCGAGAATGGGCGCCACCTCGGCGAGGGGGAGACGCGATGGGACTGCCGGACTTCCTGGTGATCGGTGCCCCCAAGGCCGGGACGACCGCGTTGCACGCGGCGCTGGCACGGCACCCGTCCCTGTACATGTCGCCGGTGAAGGAGCCCAAGTTCTTCCTCACCGACGGCCCGCCACCGACCCGGGGCGGTCCCGGCGACGCCCAAACCTACCGCGAGCACATCTGGCGCCGGGCCGACTATGAGGCGCTGTTCGACGACGCTCCGCCGGGCGCGCTGCGCGGCGAGTCGACGCCGTTCTACCTCTACGACCGTGCCGCCCAGCGCCGCATCCACGACCTCATCCCCCACGCCCGCCTGATCGCCGTCGTGCGCGACCCGGTGGAGCGGGCGCACTCCAACTGGACGCACCTGTGGTCGGCGGGACTGGAGCCCATCGACGACTTCGTCCTGGCCTGCCGGGCCGAACAACGCCGGATCGACGCCGGCTGGGCCGCGTTCTGGCACTACCTCCAGATGGGCAAGTACGGGGAACAACTGGAGCACCTGTACACGCTGTTCGCCCGCGAGCAGGTGCTGGTCTTCCGCTACCGCGACCTGCTGGTGCGACCGGCGCACGCCCTGGACCGCATCTGCGCCTTCCTCGGTGTCGAACCCGGCGTGGTGACCGAGGTGCCACGCGAGAACGTCACCGTCCATCCCGACCGGACGGTCCGCCACCGCGTTCTGTCGCGTGCCCTGCGCACCAGCCAGGCCGCGGGCACGGCGCTGCCGGGCAACCTGGCCCTGCGCATCACCGAACCCATCGAGCGAGCCCTCCAGCGCGACACCCGCCCGCGACGGCCACTGACCGCCGAGCAGCGTCAGGCGCTCCTACCGTCCTTCGAAACCGATGTCGGGCTGCTGGAGAAGATCACCGGGGAGTGCTTCGGTGACTGGCTGGAGTTGCGGGGCGACTCCGGCGGCCTGGTCGGCACCCGGCCGAACGGACAGCGGCAGGCGCGCAACGGCCGCCGCCGACCGCGCTGAGCTCAACCGCGCGCCCACTCGGCGGCCAGCAGCTCGTAGGAGCGGACGCGGTCGGCGTGGTCGTGGGTGATCGTGGTGATCAGCAACTCGTCGGCGCCGGTGACGCGGCGGAGCACCTCCAGGCCCTCGACGACGGTGCGCGGTGAGCCGACGAACCGGGTGTCCACCCGGTCGGCGACCAGGGTCCAGTCCGCGGGATCCCATACATGGGCGGCGGCGGCACTGGGGGTCGGATACGGGATGGCGGCCAGGCGCGTCCTGATGCTGTGCACCCACAGCGGATATGGGGAGGCCAGTTCGCGGGCCTCCTCGTCGGTGGGGGCGACCACCGCGTCCGCGGAGACCATCACGAACGGCTCGTCCAGGACCTTGGACGGTTGGAACGCCGTGCGGTAGGCCGTCACCGCCTCCAGCACGTGGGACGGGGCGACGTGGTAGTTCGCCGCGAACGGCAGGCCGCGTTCGCCGGCGACCTGGGCGCTCTCGCCCCCGCTGCTGCCCAGGACCCACACCTCCAGATCGGCGTTCTCGCCCGGCATCGCGTGGGCGACATGGCCTTCCCGCGACCGGTACGAGCCATCGATGAGCGCGGCGATGTCGTCCACCAGTTCCGCGAAGCCGGGGGTGTCGGCACCGGGCTGCTGAAGCAGCGTCCCCATGAGCGAGACCACCGGGGAACCGGCGAGCGCGCTCTGGTCGAAGGGCGGGGGGATGAGCAGACCGTCCACAACCGCGGCCTCGCGCGGCGGCGCCGGCCGGTGGAGGGACTGCTCCCTGCGGCGCTTGCCCGAGCGGCCCAATCCGAGATCGATCCGTCCCGGATGCAGGGCGTCCAGGGTTCCGAACTGCTCGACGATGGCCAGCGGCGTCCAATGCCCGGTCTGCACCGCGCCGGAGCCGACCCGGATCCGCTCGGTCGCGGCCGCCACGGCGCCGATCAGCACCTGCGGGGCCGAACTGGCCACTCCCGGGGCGAGATGGTGTTCGGCCAGCCAGTAGCGGTGGTAGCCGAACTCCTCGGTGCGCCGGGCCAGGTCCAGGGTGCTGCGCAGTGCCAGCGACGGCGTGCCGCCCGCGGGAATCGGCGCCAGGTCGAGAACGGAGAGCGGGATCATGACCTTGCTCCGGCCGCCGGGGCCGCATAACGGCCGGCCGGACGGGGCAGTCCGAGGTGCCCGCGCAAGGTCGTGGCCGTGTACCCGGTACGGAAGGCGCCGCGGCGCTGCAGCTCGGGCACCAGCTGCCGGGTGATCTGGGCCAGATCGTGCGGAAGGACGCCAGGGCGCAGCCTGAAGCCGTCCAGCCCCGCCCCGCGCCAGAGCAGGAGCAGCTCGGCCAGCTCGGCGGGCGTTCCGGTGAAGATCGCCGCGTCGGAGGCGATCTCGGCCAACCCGTCCAGCCGCGCCCTGCGGGCGGCCGCCGTACCGGGCGCCTCATCCAGCAGGACGACCAGGTCCGCAAAGATCCTCAGCGGCTCGCCGGTGCGGCCGACCGCAGCCTCGGCCGCCCGCACCCGCCCGACCAGCTCCGCGGCCTCCGCGTGGGACTCGGGGGTGAGGAAGACGACGTCCGCGCCGCGGGCCGCGAAGTCGAAGGGCAGGTCGTCGTGGGCCAGCGCGGCGACCACGGGCTGGCCCTGCGGGGGACGCGGCGTGATGGACGGCCCGCGCACGCTGAAGTGCGCGCCTTCGAAGTCGATGTAGTGCAGCTTGTCGCGGTCCAGGAACCGTCCGGTCGCGGCGTCGCGGATCTCGGCGTCGTCCTCCCAGCTGTCCCACAGCCGCCGCACCACCTCCACCGCGTCGGACGCCTCACCGAACAGCTCGGCGGCGAGCGCCTTCCCGCGCGGCCCGCGAATCTCCTCCAGGGTGAGCGCCGGAAACTCGCGGCGGCCGAAGTGGGCCGCGTCGGCGGCCCGTGCCGAGACCTGCGGACGCCAGCCCGCCCGACCCCGGCTGGCGAAGTCGAGCGAGGCGATCCCGATGGAGACATGGAAGGGCTCGGTGTGGGTGACGCTCGTGGCCGGCACCAGGCCGATGCGCGAGGTCAACGGTGCCACCCGGGCGGCCAGCAACACCGCGTCCAGCCTCCCCCGCACCAGGTCGGTGCGATCGTCATGGCCCTCGAACCGGGACGACTGCAAGCCCAGCGCGTCCTCGATCGTGGCGAAGTCCAGCAGCCCGCGCTCGGCCTCGGCGACCAGCTCGGCCCAGTACGAGGCGTCGAACAGCCCCGCCGGACGCGCCGCAGGATCACGCCACGCCGCCGGATGCCAGCCCGCACCCTCCAACGCGACCGCCAGATGCAGCCGGGTCACGCCACCACCTCCTCCTTCTGGGAACGGGGAGCACGGAGGCCGAGATGATCGCGCAAGGTCGGCCCGGTGTACTCGGTGCGGAACACACCCTTCTCCTGCAGCAGCGGCACCACCTGGTCGACCAGCTCGTCCAGGCCGCCGGGGGTCAGGTGCGGGACGAAGACGGAGCCGTCGGCGGCGTCGGTCCGCACGAACTCCTCGATCTGATCGGCGACCGAGCGCGGGTGCCGACGAAGGTCTGCCGGGACGTCGTCTCGATCACCAGATCGCGGATCGACAGGCCGCGCTCGGCCGCCAGCGCCCGCCATTTCCGGACGGTCTCGCGCCGATCACCCCGGAACTGGGCACGTCCCTTCGAGACGCCCTCCCCGAAGTCGGGCTCCACGTCCGGGAGCGGGCCGTCCGGGTCGTAGCCCGACAGGTCACGCCCCCACATCGCCTCCAGGAACACCATCGCCGTCTGCGGGCTCACCTGCGCACGCCGGATCTGCGCCGCCCGCTCGGCGGCCTCCTCCGCGGTATCGCCCAGCACATAGGTGACCGCCGGCATGATCTTCAACTCGGACGGGGCCCGCCCATACTTGGCCATCCGGCCCTTGACGTCGGAGTAGAAGGCACGCCCGTCCTCCAGCGTGCCGTGCCGGGAGAAGATCACGTCCGCGTCCCGGGCGGCGAACTCGCGTCCCTCCGGCGAGTCCCCGGCCTGAATGATCACCGGGTGTCCCTGCGGACCGCGCGGCACGTTGAACCGCCCGCAGATGTCGAACTGCGGCCCCCGATGCGCGAACGCACCCGCGTCGCCGCGCGCCAGGAACTCCCCCGTACCCCGGTCGGCGACCACGTCCCCGTCCCGCCACGAATCCCACAACTCACGCGCGGTGGTGAGGAACTCGCGGGCACGGTTGTAGCGGTCGGCCTCGGCCAGATACCCGCCGCGCCGGAAGTTCGCCCCGGTGAACTCATCCCAACTGGTCACCACGTTCCAGGCGGCCCGCCCACCACTGAGGTGATCCAGCGTCGCCAGCCGCCGCGCCACCTCGTACGGCTCGTTGAAGGTGGAGTTCACCGTCGCCGCCAAACCCAGGTGCGCGGTCACCGCCGCCAGGGCGGACAGCACCGTCAGCGACTCGGGACGCCCCGCCACGTCCAGATCGTGGATGCGCCCCTTCATCTCCCGCAGCCGCAACCCCTCGGCCAGGAAGAAGAAGTCGAACAGCCCGCGCTCGGCCGTCCGCGCCAGATGGACGAACGACGCGAAGTCGATCTGGCTCCCCGAGGCCGGATCCGACCACACCGTGGTGTTGTTGACACCGGGAAAGTGCGCCGCCAGATGAACCTGCTTCACAGCGGCCGCTGACACGGGCATGGCATCGCTCCCAAGGCCGGGTCGACATTTACCTACTAATATAGTAGGAAAAATCTGTAAAGCACTCTCTACCCAGCCCTGCCGCTGACGCGCAAGGCATCGAAGTCAACGGCAACCTCAGAGCTGGCCGCGCTGGGACGCGACCGCGACGTACGGCTCTGCGCTGTTGAGATCAGGGCAGGTTGCCGCTGGTCTATGCCGTGGCGTCCAACATGGCCGCCTGAGGCCCGGCCCGACGAGTGGACATCAAGTCCCGTGCTCCCTTATCAGGGAGGATCTCGTCACCACGATCTGGTAGCCGATCGCGGTCAGCGGGTCCACCCCGGCCACGCCGCCGGTGCGGAACAGCGCCGCCGGCACCGCGCCGACCGCGGCCAGCTGGGCACCGGCGCGGACGGCGGCGACCAGGACCTCCCGGCTCACCTCGAGGCGCTCCCGGGCGGCCGCGGCGGTGGTCACCGCGACCAGCAGCGCGGACGCTGCGGTGCCGGCCAGGAAGGGATGTTGGTCATAGCGCGGGCCTCCCGTTCCTCAGGGTGAGGACCGGGCCGCCGAACCGGGCGATCAGGGCCGCGTCGTGGCTGACCACCAGCACGGTCCCGCCCGCGGCGGCGAAGTCGGCGACACTGCTTTCGACCACGGCCGTCGAAGCCACGTCGAGGTGGGCGGTGGGCTCGTCCAGCAGCAGCGCCCGGGGCCGCAACGCGAGGGGAGCGCGCCAGGCACAGCCGCTGCGCCTACCCGGCCCACAGCCCGCTGGTGTGCCGGTCGGCGAAGGAGACAGGGTCAAGGCCGACATCGGCGAGCAACCGTGCCACCTCCCGGTCGGCGAGCTCTGGGGCGGCGGCGCGGACCTCGTCCCGGACCCGCGCCGTCTGCAGGGTGGCGCGTTGCCCGACCAACTGGACCTGCCTGCGAAGGTCAGGGACGGGAAGCGCTGTCAACGGCGCGCCCTCGTAGGCGATCTGGCCGGACGCCGGATCCAGCAACCGGACGAGCAGCCGTAACAGGGTGGTCTTGCCCGCCCCGGACGGTCCGCTGATCACATTGATGCCGGCCGGTGCCGAAGTCGGCGCTCAGCCCGTCCAGCAGGACGGCGCCGCCGACGGTGACGCTCACCTCGCGTAACGAGAACACCAGCCGGCCGTCCCCTCAGCTCACCGGGATACCCACCAAGGCCGCCAAGAGCCCCAGCGCAGCGCAGGCGCCCAGCGTCCGCAGCACCGGCCAGCCCAGCTGGAAGATCGCCAGCAGCGCGGCCACGGCGATGCCCAGGGCCAGGAACCGGACGCTGCCCCATTCCGGAACCTGCAGGTGGATCGGTCCCCAGCTCTCGGCGTGGGTGCGGGCGAAGAGAGTGTGGACGGCGAAGTAGAGGGCCAGGTTGGCGATGACGCCGACCACCGCTGCCGTGATGCCGGTCAGGGCGGCGGAGATGGCGGCGTTGCCGCGCAGCCGCTCCACATGGGGCGCCCCGAGGAAGATAAAGATGAAGCACGGCACGAAAGTCACCCATGTGGTCAGCAGCGCCCCCAGGAACGCCGCCGCCCACGGATCCAGGCCGCCCGGGTCGCGGTAGGCGCCGAGGAAGGCCACGAACTGCACCACCATGATCAGCGGCCCGGGGGTCGTCTCGGCCAGCGCGAGGCCGCGCACCATCTCCGAGGGGCCCAGCCAGCCGTAGGTCTCCACCGCGCGCTGGGCCACGAACGCCAGCACCGCGTACGCGCCGCCGAAGGTGACCAGCGCCGTGCCGGAAAAGAACAGCCCTTGGGCAGTGAAGACGCTGCCGGTCCCGGTCAGCGCGACAACGGCGGCCAGCGGCAGTCCCCACACCACCAGCCCGACGGCCAACACCTTGACCGCGTGCCGCCAGGTCGGCTGGGCGTGGTGCAAAGCGTCGTCGGGGATCAGGGGCGTCCGCCCGTCCTCCTTGCCCCTGCCGTTGCCCTTGCGCAGAACGTCCGGGGCGCACCGGTGCAGCAGCCAGCCCACTAACGCGGCGACTGCGATGACCACGGGGAACGGCACCGCCAGGAACGCCAGCGCCACGAACGCCGCCACCGCCAGCGCAATCAGAGCGGGATGCACCAGCGATCGCCGCGCGACCCGGATCACCGCCTGCGCCACAATGGCCAGCACCGCCGGTGCCAGCCCCGCCAGCAGCGCCGTGACCGCCGTGGTCGACCCGTACGCCACGTAGATCACCGACAGCGCCAGTAGCGCCAGCACCCCGGGCAGCACGAACAGGGTGCCCGCGACCAGCCCGCCCCGCGTGCCGTTCAGCAGCCACCCGATGTAGATCGCCAGTTGTTGCGCCTCCGGGCCGGGAAGCAGCATGCAGTAGCTGAGGGCGTGGTTGAAGCGCTGTTGCCCGATCCAGCGTTTCTCCTCCACCAAGGCTCGCTGCATCACCGCGATCTGCCCCGCCGGCCCGCCGAAGGTCTGCAGCGAGATCTGGAACCAGGTTCGCACCGCCCGCCCGAACGGCACCACATCACCGTCAGGAACAGGGGGTGTGACCGAGTCACCATCCGGTAGCGCGCGAGTCATAGGGGAGTTCCTTACGAAGGTTCGCGGCCGAGCAGCAGCTCACGCCGGTAGTACTCGTACAGGCCATCGAAAATCGGGCCGGTAATCGCCAAGACCTCGTCGTCTTCGCAGACCATCGACAGGCCGCGTAGCACGACGTCCAGCCCAGGGCCTTCCGGCGAGTCATAGCGCTCGTCGTCCAGATCGGCCTCGTGCACCACCGCGGCGATCCGCCACAACACCGGATCGGTCAGGTCATGGCGGCACAGAATCGTCTCGAAGCTGCAATCGCCCCCGTGATGCCCGAGCTCGGCACCGCGCATGTCGAACGGCGTGGCATCCGCGGCCACATCGCTTGGATCGGCGACGAACACGAACCGCGCCTCCGCGTCGAGGCACCGCCGGATCAGCCACGCGCACGCAGCCCGATCGATATGGACTCCCTCGCGGGTCACCCACTTCATGTCGGCTCCTCCTCCTTCAGCTCGCCATCCGGGCTGCCTGCGGTGGCAAGGGCTTCGACGGCGACACGGGCGCCCGCCCGCTCCGGCGGCGGAAAGTAGTCCCGGCGGGCGATGCGCCGCAGCTCGCCCCGCAGCCTCCGCAACGCCGCCGCCCGCCCCGGCGCCGACAGCCCGCTCGCCTCCACCGCCTGCTCCCGGACGGCCTGGTACTCGGCCGCGCGGGCGGCGGCCATGTCCGCGGCCAGTTGCCGCTCCTGCGCCCGGGTGGCCGGGTGCGCGATCCACACCCCGGCCGTCCCGCCGGCCTCGATCACTTCTTCGGCGATCCAATCCAGTTGCTCCCGTGTCCGCGCGTCCGTGGGCAAGGCCACCAGCCCGTCCCCCAACTGCGCGACCCCCAGCCGCTTGAGCTTGCGCCACACCGCGATCCGCGGCGCCGAAGGCTCACGCGGCACCCGATAGGACAGCAGCACCCACGCGCCCGTCCCCGCTTCGGCCACCATTCACCGCCCCATCCACTGCGAGCACATTCGAGTGTAACCACGGTTACACCTCAAGAGGCAAATCCGACCTGATAGATAGGTTTCCGGTTGATGACGCCTGGCCGTAGGAAGGCTGGTTCAGATCCGCCCGTGTTCACCTCCGCCGACGCCCGCGAGGGCGCCACCGCCTTCGCCGAGAAGCGCCCGCCCGTCTGGCGCGGCGAGTCACGACCAGAGGTTGGCCGCGTGCCCGCCCGCCTCGGGGAACCACCGGCGCCGCGCGTCCGATCTCCATGGGCCGGCAGGGATCGGCGGCTCTCAACGGGTGCGGAGCAGGCGGATCGTGCCGTCGCGCTGCGGGGTCGCCGCGCCCGGCCCTGCCGGGGGTGGGGGGTCGAAGACTCCCGTCGCCACCCAGTCATGCGGAGGCCGGGGTAGTCGGACGGGATGCGTATCGGGGACGGCGAGCCCGTAGAGCCGCGTGTAGCGCAGCTTCCAGTCCAGGTCCTCGATGACGGGGGCGTACTCGTAGCCGCGGACGTCCGCGCCCTCGGCCATGATTGCGTGGAGCCAACCCAGGCAGGCGGAGCGCACCTGGCGGCGCCGGGCGCCGGCCCGCCCGGACTCTCCGGCGTCGAGGTCGCCGATGCCGCTGTCGGTGAGATGCACCGGCGGGAGCCGGTCGCCGTAGATGCGCTTGACGGCGGCAAGGGCGTCCGCCAGGGCCTCGGGGATGACGGGCCAGCCGTAGGACGTGGTCGGCACGTCCTCGAACGGGACGACCGCGAATCCGAGCCGCACCAGCAACCGGTTGACCTGGTTCATTGCCTCGAAACAGCCGAGCGCGGGCAGCACCCGGGGCAGGTTCTCGGGGGCGGTGGCGCGCATCGGCCCGCTCCAGATCAGCCCGAGGAAGTCCTGTGGCTGCGCGATCGTCTCCAGATCCCCCGGGCGGACGCATCCCAGAGTCTCCATGAACGGGACTCCGCTCTCGGGCACCAGGTACTCGCCGTACAGGAGCGGATCGAGAAACAGGCGAGTGGACCAGCTCTCCAGCCGCTCGGCGGCGAGCCCGTCATAGGGGTCGCCGGTGGCCGCGTAGGCCGCGATCAAGGCGGTACCGCACCCCACCTCGCCGTCCACACCCGCCGAACGCAGCGCCCGCATCGCCAGGCCGTGGCCGAGCAGGACGTGGTGGACGGCGGGCAGCCCGGCCAGGCCGGCGCCACGTCCGGGCGGTGCCATGCCCGCCACGCGGTCGGCCAGCGACGGCGTCATCAGGTTACGGAACGTGAACCAACGGTCAACGCGATCGCCGAAGCGCCGTCCCATCTCGGCCGCGAAATCGGCGAAGCGCAGGGCGGTTTCCCTGCGCAGCCAGCCCCCCGCATCGTCGAGCCAGCCCGGCAGGTCCAGGTAGACCAGCGACAGGTTCGGGCGCAGCCCCGCGGACAGCCAGGCGTCGAGGGTCCGGTCGCACCTGTCCACGGCGGCGCGGTTCCAGGATGCGGGGCCGTCGGGCTGCAGGTGCCGCCAGCCGATGGTCACCCGCCGCGAGTGGGGGGTCACGCCGACGATCTCCTCGATGTCCCGGGCCCAGCGGCGGGCGCGCGGTGACACCGCGCGACCGGCCTGGCCCCGGGACGGGGTGGCCCCACGGCCCGCCCGCTCCCGCCCGGCGAGACCGCCCGGAACGGCGATGCCCCAGTCCACGTGCCGCAGATCGGCCGGGCCCTCGGAGCTCACCATGATCACCACCAGCCGACGCGATCACCCTGATCAGCCCATGCGCCCATCTGGTCCGGACCGTAACACTCGTGCGAGGTAACGACAATGTTTCCGGAGCGTGACTCGGCGCGCCTTCGAGGTGGGGAGCGGGCGCGGCCCCGCCCATGGCGAAAGCATGGAGATTAATGATATAACTAATTCGTCTAGAGTCGTGTTCACCGCCTTGGAGGCATACCCATGACCGCTGCCGATCTGGGCCCGGACCTCCTGACCGAGCTGCAGGGCCTCGACGCCGCAGTCCAGCGCCGGATCATGGGCGACGACCTGCGCGAACTACCCGGCATCGCCGCCTGATCGCCACCGGCGCAGGACGGAGCGACCGACCACGATGAGCACGCAGAACGGCCAGGACGACTCCCCCACCCGGGATTCCGGTCCGCCCCGCCTCGCCCACGGGGTACTGCACTGCAACCTCAACACCGGCGACGTGTCCGCCGCTCACGAGTTCTACTCGGCACTGCTCGGTCTGACGCGGCGAATGCGCACGCGGTCCACCGAGGGCGACGGGCATGCCATGGGCATCGACGGCCTCACCGACACCGATACCTGGTTCCTCTACGACTGGCGCGGGCCACGGGTGGCACCGGCGCTCGAACTGGTCCAGTGGAACACCCCCGCCCTGGCGGAACGGCCCGCACCCTCCCCATGGCAGACCGGCATCAGCGCGATCGGCTACACGATGCCGGACATCTCCGCCGTGGGGCACACGACCGAGGGACCGGACGCCCTGGGCCCGGTGCCCCATCGTGGTGGAAAGGCCCATGCCAAGAGGATCACGGGTCCCGATGGGGTGGCCGTGGAACTGGTGGAGAGCGGGCACGCCGGGAGCGTGGAATCCGGAGCGACGCTGTCGCACCTGCGGATCAACTGCTCCGACCTGGACGCCTCGGCCGGCTGGTACGCCGCACTCGGCTTCCAGCAGCTCGCACCCGCCTCCCGACTGACCCTCCCAGGCTGGGCCCTGGGGACAGCGGACGACGTAGAGGTGTCGTTCGTCTCGCTGGAGCTACCGCAGGACGGGACGTTCACGCTCGAGCTGGTGCAATGGCATCGTCCCCCCGGCATCGCCGCGGCGACACTTACCGCCAACTCACAGGGCCTGTACCGCATCGCGCTGGCGACGGAGGACGCCGGCGCCGCCTCCTCTGCCCTGGCGAGCCTCCCTGAGCGGCAACGCGGCGGGCCGACGTGGATCCCGCTTCCCGGCACCCCTCTGGGCGGGCTGACGGTGCTGTTCCTCAAGGATCCCGACGATGTGGTGGTCGAGCTGGTGGAACGGTCGGCGGCCGCGCTCGCCCGGCGCGGTGGACAGGAGGGGGCGCGATGACGGAAGAGGCGGGCCCGGACGGAACGGCGGTCCCTGCCGGCCCGGCCCCGGCACGCCCGGAGTTCCGTATGCTGCCGGCGCTCGGTCCCCTGACAAGGGACTTCTGGACGGGTGGCGAGAAGGGCGAGCTCCGGATCCATCGCTGCCACCAGTGCGGGCACTTCTTCCACCCGCCCGCTCCGGTCTGTTTCCGCTGCCAGAGCTTCGACGTCGCCGCCGAACCGGTCTCCGGGCGCGGCACCGTCGTGACCTTCACCGTCAACCACCAGCCGTGGCTGCCGGGCTTCCCGCCGCCGTACGTGGTGGCGCTGGTGGAGATCGCCGAGGAACCGGGGGTGCGGCTGGCGACCAACATCGCCGGCTGTGACCCGCATCGGGTCGAGATCGGCATGCCCGTCCAGGTCATCTTCGAGCACTGGGAGGACGTATGGTTGCCGCTGTTCGCACCGGTGACGCCATGAGCGTGCTGGACGGGCGAGCCGTCATCAGCGGCGCCGGGCAGTCCCAGATCGGCCGCCGCCTGGAACGCGACGGGCTGGAGCTGACGCTGGAGGCCTGCCTGCGTGCGCTCGACCACGCGGGGCTGACCGCCGCCGGCATCGACGGCGTGGCCACCTATCCCGGCGCCTTCGCCCCCGACCCGGGCTTCACCGGAGCCGGCGCCTACGACGTGATCGGGGCGCTGGGGATCCGGGCCCGCTGGTTTCTGGGAGCGATGGAGACCGCCGGGCAGCTGGGGCCGCTGGCCGACGCGTGCATGGCGGTGGCCACCGGGATGGCCGATCATGTGCTGTTCTTCCGGTCCGTGTGGGAGTCCACCGCCCAGGCCGGCCGCGGCCGCGGCAGCGTCCTGGCCGGCGGCGAACAGGGACGCCACCGCGCCGAGGGGTTCCACCAGTGGCTCGCACCCTACGGCGCGATCTCCGCAGCCAACTGGATCGCGCTGGCGGCACAGCGCTACGTCCACGAATACGGGCTGACCAGGGAGCAACTCGCGCAGGTGCCGTTGAACGCGCGGCGCAACGCCGCCCTCAACCCCAGCGCGATCTACCGTGCCCCGCTGACCCTCGACGACTACCTCGCCGCGCGGATCATCTCCACGCCGTTCTGCCTGTACGACTGCGACGTCCCGTGCGATGGGGCGACCGCGATCGTGATCTCGCGGCGGGAGGCGACGACCGGGCTGCGGCAGGATCCGCTGACCGTACGGTCACTGGGCACCGGCATGTACGAACGCAACACCTGGGACCAGCGGCCCGATCTGACCACCATGGCCGCGCACGACGCCGCCCACACCCTCTGGGAGCGCACGCATCTGCGCCCTGCCGACGTCGACATCGCCCAGCTCTACGACGGGTTCAGCTATCTGACCCTGCAATGGCTGGAAGCGCTCGGCTTCTGTGAACGGGGCGAGGCCGGGCGCTTCGTCCAAGACGGGGAGCGCATCTCCCGTACCGGCGAACTGCCCCTCAACACCAGCGGCGGCCAGCTCTCAGGGGGCCGCCTGCACGGAGTCGGGTTCTTGCACGAGGCCTGCCTCCAGCTCTGGGGGCAGGCCGGCGACCGCCAGGTCCCCGGCTCCCCCGCCATCGCGGCCGTCGCCGCCGGAGGCGGACCCGTCGCCGGATGCCTGCTTCTCAGCCGCGACGGCTGAGAGCAGCGGGAAACGGCGCGGTGATCACGCTTGGACGCCCTGGAATCGGTGGTGGAATGAGGTCCATGTCCACGCACAGCCGCATACGCGTCCCCAAGGCGGGAGAGCTGGTCGCCGGCCAGCTGCGCCGGCAGATCATCCTTGGCGAGCTGGAGGCGGGCCAGGCCCTGCCGCCGGAGACGGCGTTGATGGACCATTACGGCGTCTCCCGTCCGACCTTGCGGGAGGCCTTCCGCGTGCTGGAGGCCGAAGGGCTTATCAGCATCCAGCGCGGAGCGCGCGGCGGGGCCCGGGTCCATCTCCCCGATCCGTCCGTTTCCGCGCGGTACGCGGGAGTGCTGCTGCAATACCGCGGCGCCACGCTGGCCGATGTCTACGAGGCGCGTACGATCCTGGAATCGCGAGCCGCCGGTCTGCTGGCCGCGCGCCGGACCAGGTCCGAGGTCGACGCCCTCGATGCCGCTCTGCAAGAGTCCCGGAGGGCCGCCGCGGAGGATCCCTACCGGTTCGTCGGCGTGGACGAACGCTTCCACCTCCTGGTGGTCGAACTTGGTGGCAACGAGACGCTGGCGCTGCTGGTGGAGATGCTCTACTACATCGTCGCGGCGGCCAACATCTCGGTGACCGAGCACGACACCAGCGACGAGCAGGCGTTCGCCAGCGTGCGGCGCGCCCACCGGATGCACGAACGGCTGGTCGCCCTGATCCGCGACGGGGACGCCGAAGGCGCCGAGTTCCTCTGGCGGCGCCATCTGGAGGGCATCGCCAAGCTCCTCACCGAGGAACTCGGTGCCCGGACCGTGCTCGACCTGCTCAGCTGAGCCCCGATCCCACGCGTCCCCGCGGTCATGGCCGTACGGGTACCCAGCCCCCTCCTTCGGAGGATCGGTGCGCGGCCTCGATGACGGCGAGGCTCAGCAGCCCGTCGGCGAAGGTGGGAATCGGGGACGGCCGGCCGTCGAAGGCCGGGACCCAATCCTCCAGCATGAGCGCCATGGCCCGGCTCGCCTCCCCTGCGAGGCCACCGGCGAGTTGTTCGGGCGCTGACGGACGGCGGTCGGCCGGTGGAAGTTCGACCAGGCCCTCGGCACGGGCCTCGCCGGCCCGGTAGCGGGTGTCGCGGAGTTCGCCGTCGCCGACGATCGTGCCGTCCGCGCCGAACAACTCCAGGCGGAAATGGTCGGCGTGGGCGCCGACCACCGAGACGCTCAGCACCGCGAGCGCGCCGGAGGCCATCCGCATCAGCAACGCCGCGGTGTCGTCCGCGGTGACGCGGAGTTCTTCCCCGCCGGGGAGCCGCCGCACCGGGATGCTGCTGCGCACCTCGGCGCACACCGCCTCCGGCGGTCCCAGCAGGGTGCACAGATAGTCGAGATCGTGCACCAGCATTCCCGCGAGGTACCCACCGCCCTGGGAGCGGTCGTACATCCAACGTGCCTGCAACGGCCGGCTCGGATGCCAGTACGACGCGCTGCGGCTCACCCGCGCCAGGTACGGGATGCCGAGAATCCCGGACCGGACGCGTTCGGACACGGCCAGCCATGCCGGGCTCCAGCGGTTCTCGAAGCAGCAGCCCGTCGGCCGCCCCGACGCCTGCGCCGCCCGCACCATCGCGCGGGCCTGACCGGGGTCGGTGGCCAGGGGTTTCTCGCACAGCACCGCCTTGCCCGCCGCGAGTGCGGCGATGGTGATCTCGGCGTGCAGGGCCGTCGGCGTCGCCACCGAGATCACGTCCAGATCGTCACGGCGGACGAACGACCGCCAGTCCGTCGAGGTGTCCTCGATCCCCACCCGACCGGCGGCCCGGGCCAGCCGCTCCGGCCGCCGCGCGCACAGCGCGACCGGTTCGTAGCCTCCGGCCGCGCGGAAGGCCGGGACCTGCACGTGCGCACCCCAGCCCACACCGATGATCCCGACCCGTACATCACCCACCGGGTACCTCCAGGACGGTCACGGGCGACACGGCGGTCGGGCCCCCGATGTCGTGCGGCTCGGCTGCACCGACCACCAGGCCCCTGGACCGGGACGAGCCGAGCGCCTTCAGGGTGGCGGGGGCACCGCCGAGGGTGAACGCGTCCTCGTCATCGGCGAAGACGCGCCTACCGGACGTGCCCCAGCACGGCGAGTGGGTGCCGATCGGAACTTTCACTGTCATCTGGCCTCCGGTCGGGACGGTCGTTCCGTCGTGCTCACATGTCGTCGCGCGGTGCCGCCGGGCCCCACAGCTCAGCCAGCGCCTCCCGGCGGTCGGGCCGGGACAGCCCGCGCAGGTCGGCCGCGCCTGTCTCGGTCACCACCATGTCCACGTCGTGGGCGGGCGTGCTCACCGGGCGGGACAGCGCGATGACGAGGTTGGATCGCCCTTTGTGCCGGGTCGGGACCGCGATGATGCTGAGCCCGCCGACCGACCGGGCGGCGGCGGCCGCGTAGTCGGCGTGGCCGCCGATCCCGCCGAGGACGGCCGACGCGGTGCCCTCGACGTTCACCTGGCCGTCGAGGTCGATCTCGACGGCCGTGTTCACCGCGAACAGCGGGGCGGACGACAGCCGCCCGAGGTCATGGGTGTACTCGATGGGATGCAACAGCGGGCGCCCGTCGGCCCACGCGTAGAGCCGCGGCCCGCCGGCCAGGTAGGTGCCCACCGGATCGTCCACGAGCAGGCCACGTTCGGCGAGGTCCACCACGGGTTCGGGCAGCATTCCCGAATCGATCCGCACCGGGACCGCCAGTTCCTTCATCAGCGCCGAAGCGACCGGCCCCGGGCCCACCTGCACGCGCGAGGACTCGGGGATCAGTCGCACCAGCCGCCGCGCGATGGCCACGTGA
The DNA here is from genome assembly GCF_043906805.1 of Actinomadura sp. SCN-SB. Taxonomy (NCBI): domain Bacteria; kingdom Bacillati; phylum Actinomycetota; class Actinomycetes; order Streptosporangiales; family Thermomonosporaceae; genus Actinomadura; species Actinomadura sp. SCN-SB. The sequence goes on from NZ_JBIMPP010000016.1 coordinate 49,396, forward strand.
TCGGCTCCCGGACGGGCCTCCGGGAGCGCCGCCGGTGGTTCGGCGCTTTCCCCCACGATCACGACGTGTTCCGGCGCGAGTGGAGGGCCGGCGTCGCTGCGGGGCGCCCGGTGCGCGAGGACCCCGGCGACCGTGGCACCCGCCGCTACGGCCGCCCGCTGCCAGGACACCTCGCTGCCGAAGGCGAACCCCGCGCCGCTCGGAACGACGCTCGCGACCAGCAGATCGGGCCGCCAGGGACCGTGCAGCAACGCCGGTGTCGCCGACAGCCGGACCGGCGGGAAGCGCACCGTCCCCGCGGCCACCTCGTCGCGCAGCCCCCAGCCGGGCATCACGGTGCGCACGTCGGCGAAGGCGGACAGGTCCAGGCCGGGATCGGCGCGCGGCACCCAGCCCAGGATCAGCCGGACTCCGCCGACGGCTCGGGCGGCCCGGCTCAGCTCGGCCGAGACCGGACGCGGTGCACCGGACCCGTCGCCGAGCGCGACCGTCATCCCAGGACGGAGGAGATCGGCCATCCGGTGCCCGACCGGCGCCGCACTTCCCTCCAGCAACGCGCCCCCTCGGTCCGTTCGCCCGCCGCGGGCACCGGCCAGGCCGACGCCCCGACGATGAGGCTTAAATAATACAATAATTAATCGTAACGGTCATCCTCGGGGACTGACGGTGGGGAAGGTCGTCAGCGGGGCTCGCGCGGCTACGGCACCCCGCGCCGCTCCTCGGCACCGAGAGCGGCCGGCCCCGGGACGACGCCGTGGTCGCGATCCCGGCCTCGGACGCCGGCCGGGCGCTGCGCACCAACTCGACGACTCCCGTGAGGCACGCGCGGCCCATCGAGAGAAGCGAGCGCTCAGCAGGAACCGGCGATAGCCGAGAGTCTTTCTCTGGGGCGCCAATGGCTGGGGAAGGATGGGGCGACAATGGCGCGGAAGTATTAGCCTTGGCATTTCGAAACCTCACCTCACCGCAAGTGCGACACGTCTCACGCTGAAGCTGCGGGGCTGACATCGCTCAACTGGTAAACTCATTCAAATAGATCGGTGTCCCAGGGGACCTTCGCGGCCGGCGGCGATGCCGGCGGACCGACGTGCGCGAGGCGAGACGAGGGAGAGGTTTTGATGACGGAGACGGCACCGGCGGGGGACCCGGCGGCGCGGACGGCGGACCGTCCGCGCGTGGGCCGCCAGGTCCGGATTCCCAAGACCGCCGAGCTGATCTCCCGCTCGCTGCGCCGCCAGATCATCCGCGGTCAACTCCAGCCCGGCGACCCGCTCCCCCCCGAGACCTCCCTCATGGAGCAGTTCGGCGTGTCCCGGCCGACGCTGCGAGAGGCGTTCCGCGTACTGGAGTCCGAAGGGCTGATCACCATCCGGCGCGGCGCCCACGGCGGTGCGCGGGTGGCCGCCCCCGACATCGACGTCGCGGCTCGCTATGCGGGCCTCATCCTGGAGCACCGCGGCGCGACGCTGGCCGACGTCTACCGCGCCGCCGCCGTCATCGAACCCGCCTGCGCACGCAAGCTCGCCCTCAAGCACACCGCGGCGGACATCGCCCGCCTTCGCGCGGCGATCGACGCGGAGAAGGCGGCCAAGGACCGGCCCATGGCGCTGGTCCAGGCGCAGGACGATTTCCACGCCCTCCTGGTCGAGCTGGCCGGAAACCACACGCTCATCCTGCTCGGCGGCATTCTGCGCTACATCGTGGACCGGGCGAACTCCTCCTACCTGGCGGCAGACCCCGAATCGTCGGCGCGCAGGAGCAATGCCCGCAAGGCCCACCGCACCCATGTGAAGCTGGTCGACCTGATCGAGGCCGGTAATGCGGAGGAGGCCGAGGACCTTTGGGAAAGGCACGTCACCGCCGCCGATGACGCGGTGAACGCGGTCGGCGCCAAGACCGTCCTCGACCTGCTCGACTGAACGCCCGCCCGGGCACCCACTGCGAATGCCCGGGCGAAACGCAGTCGCATCACCGACGAGGTCAGGCGCCGAAGGAGAACCGGCTCACCAGGTCGGCCACGCAGGCCGGCCTGTCACCGCCCTCCATTTCGATCGTCCGGGCGACGAGCTGTGCGGCGCCGGGGGGCCGAGCCGTTCGAAAGGGTCATCGCCCAGTTCGCGGCCGATGGCGTTCTCCAGGTCCTTCGCTGCGGCAGATCTCCATTGCTCCGCCCGTTTCCGCCTCTTCCGCCCTCGATGGCCTTTCGGCCATTTGGCCACCCATTGGTCCACCGTGGTGATCACGCCGAGCATCGCCATAGTGCGGGTAGCGCGCCAAGGGAGCCCTCATGCGTCAGGACGGACGCCGTGCCGGCACACCCTCCCGGCGTTCCACGCCGACCACGGCGGTCCAGCCCGGCTCGCCCATCTCGAACGTTCGCCGCGCCCTCACCGGGACTCGCGCGCCTTGAACTTCTCGATGGTCTTGCGGATGTCGTCGGTGGCGAACGACTCCCCCTCTGCGGCCAGCGCGAACGGCAGAACCAGGTTCGCCGCTTGCTGCAGGTGCAGGTTGACGGCCCGTTTGGTCTCCTGGACGGCCTGTGGCGGCTGACCGGCGATGCGATGGGCCAGCGCGCGGGCCTCCTCCTGGAGCCGTGCGGGCTCCACCGTCCGGTTGGCCAGGCCCAGGGCGACCGCCTCGGCCGCCGGTATGCGGTCTCCGGTGAACAGATACTCCTTGGCCTTGAGCAGGCTCGTCATGAGCGGCCATGACATCGCGCCGCCGTCACCGGCGACCAGGCCGATGCTGACATGGGTGTCGGCGATGTAGGCGTCCTGCGAGATCAGTACCAGATCGCACAGCACGGCGACGCTGCAGCCGAGCCCGACCGCAGGGCCGTTGACCGCAGCGATCACGGGGATGTGGAAGGAGAGCATCTCGTCGACCAGGCGGCGGGCGGCGCGCAGCGAGGCCCGCCGGTGCTCGGGATCCTCGTAGTCGCGGATGAACCCGGGGATGTTCCCGCCCGCGCTGAAGGCCCGCCCGGCCCCGGTGAGCACGACGGCACGGCAACCGGGATCGGCCGCCAGCCGCGACCAGACACCGATCATCGCCTCGTGCAGCGGATCGATGAAGGCGTTCAGCTGTTCGGGGTTGTTGAGCGTCAGGACGCGGACCGGCCCGTCGGCCTCGACGAGCAGTTCGGATGGCAGGTCGTCGTACATGCGCTCCTCTTCCGTCCGGGACGGCTGGACTCAGGCATCGTGCAAACATTAAACTATTTATCCTATTTAACTCAAAGTCGGGCTCCTGTACCTGCCGAGGAGACTCCCGGATGCGCCACGATCTGGAGTTCGGCATCCCCGGCATTCTGCGCGCGGGCGACCCCGGGGTCACCTGCGCCGGAGCTGTCGGGGGCGCGTCATCGTGCTCGATCGCCGAGACCGGGCGAACGCGGAAGACCGCCCGCCGCGACGGTTCCTCGCCGAGCCGACCCAGGTACTGCACCGGTGTCGTAACGCTGTGGCGAATTCGGAACCACCCCGCCACTCCGATGTGAAGCCGTCCGCATCACCACATCGACACCGGTCGCCATGCCCTCCGGCTCGAAGACCTCGGTCGGCGATGGTCGCCGTCACTGCCCCCTTCCGGGCAGCTGGGCGCGGTTGCGGCCGACAAGGCGGGCCCGGCGTGTCTCCAGGCCGCCGTAGTCCGGGCGGAAGCGGCGCGCGATGCCGATCTCCGTGGCGATGTCGTCGGCGAGGCCGCCGCTTTCGACGTACATCCGCTTGAGGCCCCGCATGACCTCCGGGGGGACCTCCGCGACCGCCGCGGCCAGGGCCATGGCGCGGCCCAGCAGATCATCGTGCGGGACGACCTCGGTCACCAGCCCGATGCGTTCAGCCCGGCCCGCGTCCACCACCTCGCTCGTCATCGACATGCGGCGCGCGTGCGCGGCGCCGACCAGGCGGGGCAGCCGCGGGGTGAGGCCGCCGCCCGGGAGGACCCCGACGTGAGCGTGGGTGTCGGCGAAGGCCGCGCGCTCGGACGCGACGAGGAAGTCGCAGCCGAGCGCGATCTCCAGACCGCCGGTGAACGCCGCCCCGTTCACGGCGCCGATGACCGGCTTGGTCATCTCGCCGATCCTGACGATGCAGCTGAACTCCTCCATTTCGCGGAAGAAGGCATCTCCTTCGGCGGCGGCCTGCTTGAGGTCGAGCCCCGCACAGAACGCCGGGTCCGCGCCGGTGACGACGACGGCATGGACGGCTTCGTCCGCATCGGCATCGTCCAGCGCCTTGCGAAGGGCGGCGTTCAGTTCCGTGTTGAGCGCGTTACGCGCGCCGGGACGGTTGAGGGTGAGCAGCCGGACATGGCCGGTGTCCGCGGTGAGGAGAACCGGCTGGTCGGTCATGTTCGCTCCATTCTGGGCGGGAGGGGAAACAAGGGCCGGCGGATGGTCGACCGCACTATGGCCCCCTCCACGAGGGTGCCCGAGGACGACGGCGTTGCACGTGGCGGTGCTGCGCGCAGCGGGCGATCGTATCGTTGAATAGTTATCTCTTTATATTTATTGACTTATACCTGGGCGCGCAGGAGACTGTCCGCACCACCACTGTGACGGGGGACACAGTGCCCGCTCCCGCCACCCCGGATCTCGTTCTCGCAGGTCGTCCCGCCCGAGCCTGAGAGACCCCACGAAGGGACAACTCGATGAAGGCGCATCGAACCGCATCATGGGCGGGTGCCCTCGCTGCCCTGGCGCTCGTCGCCACGGCGTGCGGCGGCGGATCGGAAGTGGAGGCCGGCCCCACCCCCACCCTGACCAAACCGCCCATCAAGATCGGCAACGTGGGTTCCTACAGCGGGTTCGCGGGCACGACGTCGAAGGCGTCCGTCGATGCGGTGCGGGCCTGGGCCAAACAGACCAACGCGGCCGGAGGCATCAACGGGCATCCGGTCGAGGTCGTGGTGCGCGACGACCAGTCGCAGGCCCCCAAGGCGATCGCCGCGGTGAAGGACCTGGTGGAGAACGAGAAGGTCATCGCGATCGTGGGCCAGCATGAGGCGGGCCTGGAAGGGTCCTGGGCGTCCTACGTCTCCGCCATGAAGATCCCGGTGATCGGCGGCAACGCCTCGGGCGCCGTCTGGCTGACCAATCCGAACTTCTTCCCGACCACGCTCACCACGCTGAACTACCTGACGATCACCGCCAACACCACGCGGGTGGCGGGCAAGAGCGCCTACGGCATCGTGTTCTGCGCGGAGGTACCAGGGTGCGCGGAAGCCGTCCCGGCCACCCGCGGTGTCGCCCAGAAGCTGGGGATCAGGTTCGTGGGCGGGCAGGCGCTGTCGGCGTCGGCGCCCAGTTACGCGGCGCAGTGCATCGCGCTGCGCAAGAGCGGTGCGGACACGATCTTCGTCGCCACGGCGCAGGAGACGGGCCTGCGGTTCTCCGCCGACTGCGCCAAGCAGGGCTACCGGCCGACGCTGCTGCAGAGCGGCCAGAGCTGGAGCGAGGACCAGTTGAAGAACACCGCCACCGACGGGCTGTGGATCGCCAGTGACTCGGCACTGTGGGTCGGGGACTCGGCGCCGGTCAAGCAGTACCGCGAGGCGATGGAGAAGTACGCGCCCGACTCGCTGCTCAACGGCAGCGGGACGGCAGGCTGGACGGGCGCCGTCGTGTTCGGCAAGGCACTGGCGAACATCTCCGCCCAGCCCACGTCCGAGGACGTCTACAAGGGCCTGTACGCCCTCGGCCCGAACTACTCCGCCGATGGCATGATCCCGCCGGTGACCTTCGCCAAGGACAAGCCTGCCGTGCAGAAGCCGTGCGGTTGGTACGCGCAGGTCAAGGGCGGCGATCTGACCACCCCGAAGGGTGCCGGGCAGATCTGCGTCGGCGGCTGACTGCGGCGGGGAGCGAACATGACCGAACTGCTGCCGTTCGTCGTCATCGGTGTTGTCGCCGGATCGGTCTACGGGCTGGCCGCCACCGGCCTGGTCCTGACCTACAAGACCGCGGGCATCTTCAACTTCGCCCATGGCGCCGCGGCGACGACCGCCGCCTACGTCTTCTACACGCTGCACATCAGCCTCGAGCTGCCTTGGCCATTGGCGGCTGTCATCAGCGTGCTGGTGCTGGGCCCGGTCATGGGCTTCGGGCTGGAGCAGGTGGCCCGCCGGCTGGCCGGCGGGCCCGTGGCCTACAAGATCGTGGCCACGGTCGGGCTGGTGCTGGCGGTGCAGGGCGCCTTCACGGCGATCTACGGCGCGCAGAGCAGGCCGTTCCCCGCCTACCTGCCCGCCGGCGAGGCGTTCAGGGTCGCCGGCGCGGTCGTGAGCTGGGACCAGGTCATCGTGGCGATCACCGCGGCGGCCGCGACGGTCGTCCTCTACCTGTTCTTCCGCTTCACCCGCATCGGGTTGGCCATGCGCGGCGTCGTCGACAACGGCGAGCTGCTGGACACCTCCGGGACCGACCCGCGCACCGTACGGCGCTGGTCATGGGTGATCGGGTCCACCTTCGCCTGCCTGGCGGGCGTCCTGCTGGCGCCGAGCCTCAGCCTGGACGCGCTGCTGCTGACGCTGCTGGTCGTGCAGGCCTTCGGCGCGGCGGCACTGGGCTATTTCGCCAGCCTTCCGCTGACCTACCTGGGCGGCCTGGTGATCGGGGTCGCGGCGTCGATCGCCACCAAGTACGGCGCGGTGACCGATCCCAACGCGCTGCTGTCCGGGCTGCCGCCCAGTGTCCCGTTCCTGGCGCTGTTCGTGGTGCTGGTGGTCATCCCCCGGCGGCTGCCAGCCGACCGGCGGACTGCGCCGCGTGCGTCCGCCGGGGATCGGTGGCGGGCGCCCGCGCGGGTGCAGGTGGGCGGGGCGGTACTGCTGGCGGCCGCGCTCTTGCTGGTCCCGGTGCTGGTCGGCGGCGCCCGGCTGCCCTTCTACATCGACGCCTTGACCAAGCTCGTGCTGTTCCTGTCGCTGGGCCTGCTGGTCCGGACGTCGGGGCAGGTGTCGCTGGCGCATGCGGGCTTCGCCGCGATCGGCGCGGCGGCGATGGCCCACCTGGCCGGGGGCCTCGGCCTGCCCTGGCTCGTCGCGCTCGTCCTGGCGGGGCTGGTGGCGGTGCCCGTCGGCGCCTTCATCGCCATCCCCGCCATCCGGCTCTCCGGGGTGTTCCTGGCGCTGGCGACCTTCGGATTCGGGGTCGCGCTGGAACAGATGGGGTACCCGCTGTCGATCATGTTCGGGTCCGATCCGAACGGGCGCACGGTACCGCGGCCCGGCTGGGGTCCGTTCGACGGCGACCGCGGCTACTACTACCTGGTGCTGGCGTTCGTCGTGCTCGCCACCCTGGCCGTCGTGCTGGTGCACCGCAGCAGGCTTGGACGGCTGCTGAACGGCCTGGGCGACTCGCCGACCGCCCTGGCCACGCACGGCGCGAACGTGAACACCCTTCGCGTCCTGGTGTTCGCCATCTCCGCCTTCATGGCCGCGATCTCCGGCGTCCTGTACGGCGGCTCGGTGTCCGCGGTCACCGGAAGCTCCTTCACCTCGTTCTCCTCCCTGCTCCTGCTGGCGGTTCTGGCGCTCTCCCTGGGCAAGGAGCCCTGGTACGCCTTCACGGCGGCCGCCGCGATGGTGCTGCCCGGCGCCTACATCAGCGGAGACAAGGTCGACGACTGGCTCAACGCGCTGTTCGGGGTGGCCGCGGTCGCGATCTCCCTGACCGGCCGGCCCATGCCGTTCCACCCGTTGCGGCGGTTGGCGGACCGGATCGGTGGCCGCGCTCCGGTGACCACCGCGCCGGAGCCGGTCGCTGCCGAGGCCGCCGGCGTGGCCGCGCCGACGCCCACGCGTGTGACCGAAAGGGAGGTCCCCCAGCCCGCGCCGAAGGCCGGGCTCCGCGTCGAGGACCTGACCGTCCGGTACGGCGGGCACGTCGCGGTCGACGGCTTTTCCCTGGCCGCGCCCATGGGCCGGATAACCGGGCTGATCGGGCCGAACGGTGCGGGCAAGACGACCACTTTCGACGTCTGCTGCGGGTTGCTGCACCCGGCCGAGGGGCGGGTGTTCCTCCACGGCCGGGATGTCTCACGGCTCGGGCCGGCCTCCCGGGCCCGCCGTGGACTCGGCCGGACGTTCCAGCGCATGGAACTGTTCGACTCCATGACCGTCCGGGACAACCTGGTCCTGGGCCGCGAGGCGTCGCTGGCGGGCGCACTGCCCTGGCGGCATCTCCTGGACCGGCGCCGCGATCGAGCCGTCATCGATGACGCCGTGGCCGCGGCGGTGGCCGACTGCGGCTTGGAGCCGTTGCTCGACCTCCCCGCGGGCGTGCTGTCGACGGGACAGCGCCGCCTGGTCGAGCTGGCCCGGTGTCTGGCCGGGCCGTTCGACATGTTGTTGCTGGACGAACCGTCCTCAGGGCTGAACCGGGCCGAGACCGCGCGGTTGGGCGAGGTGCTGGAACGCGTCGTCGCCGACCGCGGGCTGGGCGTGCTGCTCATCGAGCACGACATGGCGCTGGTGATGGACATCTGCGAGTACATCCACGTGCTGGACTTCGGCACCGAGATCTTCCGCGGAACGGCGGCCGAGGTGGCTTCCAGCGAGATCGTCCGTGCGGCCTACCTGGGATCGGAATCGGTGCTCGAAGCTCCCACGGCGAAGGGAGCCGCGGACCCCGTGACGGAGGAGGTGACCGGATGAACGCGCCCGCGCCGATGCTGGAGATCCGCGGCCTGACGGCCGGATACGGCGATGCCACCGTGCTGCACGACGTCTCGCTGTCGGTCCCGCACGGCCATGCCGTAGCACTGCTCGGCCCGAACGGCGCCGGAAAGACCACGCTGCTGCGCGTGGTGTCGGGCCTGCTCGCGCAGCGTCAGGGCGAGGTGCTGCTGGACGGCGAACGGATCACCGCGGCCAAGCCGTACCAGCGTGCCCGCCGCGGGCTCTGCCACATTCCCGAGGGGCACGGCATCTATCCCTCGCTCACGGTACGGGAGAACCTCGTCCTGCACACCTGGCGCAAGGACGAGAGGACCGCCATCGCCCGCGCGGTCGAGCACTTCCCGGTGCTCGGCCAGAAGCTGGGCCGGCGGGCCGGGGAGCTGTCCGGCGGGCAGCAGCAGATGCTCGCGGTCGTCCGCGGCTACGTCGCCGATCCACGCCTGGTCCTGGTCGATGAGGTGTCGATGGGACTGGCGCCCAACGTCGTCGACCAGATCTTCGAGTTTCTGAACGTGATCGTCCGGGCGGGCACGTCGCTGCTGCTGGTGGAGCAGTATGTCAACCGCGCACTCGAAGCCGCCGACGGCGTCGTCATCCTCACCAAGGGCACAGTGGTCTTCGACGGCGCCCCGTCCGCCATCGCCGACGACGTCTTCGAGCATTACCTGGGAAGCGCCACAGTCCTGCGTTGACGAGTGAAGGCGCGTGACGATCACCAGCGGGACGGCAATATCAGCGACGATCGGCGCGTTCGTCGGGTACAGGGGCCTCGATCAGTGCAGGAGGTCCGCCACGGTGGATACGAGATCATCGCCGAGCAGATAACCCTCCGCCTCGGCCAGATGGCGGCGCCACAGATCCACAGCGCGGCGCTCGTCGCGGGCATGGATGTACTCGACCACGCGCCGGTGAGTCCTGGTGGTGCTCCGCCGGGCCTGCTCAACGGCCTTGGAGGTGGCCGGCTGCAGCGACGTGTCGGCCGTCTCGACGATGTCATGCAGCAATCTCGTTGAGCAGCATCAGCGTCTGGTTGCCGGCCAGCCGGACCATGAGCATGTGGAAGTCACCATGCAGCCTGATCGACTCCTCCGGGTCGCCGGACACGGTCTGCTGCCGGTCGAGCGCCTCGGTCGGCGGCGACGAGTTCCGCGGCCTTCGGTACCCGCACGAGATGGTTCGCACCTCCTGACGACCCGCGCGTCACCGCATGCCCCCGGTCACCATGCGACGGCCACCCCAGTCACATTGAGTCCATTGACCTCTGTGCGAGGGAAGAACCGGCGAGAGGTCTTCGGATCGCGGGCCTTCAGAGCAGGCGGCGGAGAACCTTGCCGGCGGCGTTGCGGGGCAAGGCCTCGGCGAACCGCCACTGCGCCGGCACCTTGAAGCCGGCCAGCCGCTCCCGCGCGAACGCCCGCAACTCCCCGGTGTCCGGGGGCGCCGCCGGGTCGGCCGGCACGACGACCGCGAGCGGCACCTCGCCCAGGCGGCGGTCGGGCACCGCTGTGACGGCCACGTCCGCGACCGCGGGATGGCCCGCCATGACCCGCTCGATCTCCAGGGGATAGAGGTTCTCGCCGCCACGGATGATCATGTCACCCTTGCGACCGGCCAGGTAGAGGTAACCGTCGGTCATGCTGCCGAGATCGCCGAGCCGGTGCCAGCCGTCGGCCGCCGTCCGCATCGCGTGCCGCCCCGCATGGCCACCTCACCGATGCCATGCTCATCGGGGTCCTCGATCCGCAACTCGACGCCCGGCACCGGGCGGCCCACGGATCTCAGCAGCTCAGGACGACCGCCGGCCGCGACCAAGTGGTCCTCGTACGTCAGGGCCGTCACCGGGCTCGCCTCGGTCTGGCCGAAGATCTGGACGAGCGCGGTGTCCGGGACGGCCTTCAGCATCGCGACGAGGGTGTCCGGGTGGATCGGCGACGCCCCGTACATCAGGGTCCTCATTCCCGCGTCGAGTTCGCCCGTCCTCAGCAGCATCTCGATCATGGTCGGGACGATCATCACGTGGGTCGGCCGGATCTGCCTGACCCACCGCCACGCGTCCACGCTGAACCACGGGACGCTCGCCACCCCCGCGCCGGCACCCAGGGCGACCAGCACCATCCCGGCTCCGGCGACGTGGTGAAAGGGTGCCGCACCGGTGAACAGGTCCCCGCGGCCGAAGTCGACGGTCGCGCTGTAGGCGGCTATCCGGTGCGCCAGCGGCACCATCGGCTGCGGAACCGGACGGGCCCGCCCCGTCGTGCCCGAGGTGTGCAGCACCATCGCGACCTCGCCCGCCAGCCCCCGCCAGTCACGCTCGGCCGCCGCCGGATCCTCCGCAACGACGACCGGCAGCCCTCCGGCCGCCGCGGCGACCTCGCGAGCGAGGCCGACGACATGCGGCTCGGTGAGCACCGCGGACGCGTCGAGCGCTGCGGCGACCGGGCCGAGTTCGGTCAGCGGGGCCCGCGGGTTGAGCGGCGCCAGCGGCCGGTCACCGAGCACGCCGGCGACAAGATAGGCCATCGAGCGCGGCGATGACTCCAGCAGGGCGACCACCGGCCGGCCCCGCGCGACGCCGGTCGCCTCCAGGTGGGCCGCCGCGCCCCCGGCCCGGGCCAGCAGCTCGGCACCGGTCCACTCGGCCGACGGCCCGATCCCGGAGCGACAACTGCTGCCGGTGAGATTGGAGAGCAGCAGCTCGTCATAGCGCGGCTGCGCGCCGCTTGCGCTCTTCACGGCCGTCTAGGCCCGCCCCGGACGCGAGCAGGTGACCAGTGTGCGCATCGTCGTCATTTGCGGTCAGCTCCGAAACTTCCTTCCACATTCACGAAGAGCGCAGTCTCGTTCACCGGATGCGCCGGGCCACTGGCCGGAGACCGGTGGACTCCGGCCGGGCCGCCGCGCGGCACCGTGCTGCTGCTGCACGGCGGCGGGCAGACGCGGCACTCGTGGCGCGCGGCCGGGGCCACGCTCGCCAGGGCCGGCTGGACCGCGATCGCCATCGACTTCCGCGGTCACGGCGACAGCGCCTGGGCGTCCGATGGCCGGTACGGGCTGGACGCGATGGCCGAGGACGTGTCCGAGGTGTTGCGCACCCTTCCCGAGCCACCCGTCGTCATCGGCGCCTCGCTCGGCGGCATGACCGGTCTTGTACTGGCCGGCGAGCAGCCGGATGCCCTGCGGGCCCTTGTCCTGGTGGATGCGGTGCCGCGGATCGACAGGGGCGGCGCCAAGCGGATCAACGAGTTCATGCGCAGCGCTCCGGACGGTTCTGAATCACTCGCGGACGTCGCCGAGGCGGTGCGGGCCTACCAGCCGCACCGGGTCCGCCCGGTCAACCTGGCCGGTCTGAAGAAGAACGTCCGGCTCGCCGGCAACGGCCGCTGGTACTGGCACTGGGACCCGGCGATGCTGCGGCCACGAGCCGAAGACGAGATGAGCCGCCTGATCGCCCGGGCGCAGGCCGCCGCCGTCGCGGTGCGGATCCCGACACTGCTGGTACGGGGCGCGCTGTCCGATGTCGTCACCTCCGAAGGTGCCGCCGACCTGCTCACGCTGATCCCGCATGCGCGGTACACCGACGTCGCCGGCACCGGTCACATGGTCGCCGGTGATGACGACTCGGTCTTCCTCGACCGGGTCATGGAGTTCCTTGACGGCGAGGTTTCCTCGCACGCCTGAACCGAAGTCAGCGAACCTCGATGACGACCTTGCCGTGGGCGCGACGGTCGGCGACATGACGCAATGCCGCAGCGCCGTCCGCCAGCGGGAACGTGGCGCCGATGTGCGGCCGGACGCGGCCCGCGGCGAACAGGTCGAGAAGTTCCCCGTGGTCCCGGCTCTCCAGGTCGGGCCGGTGGACGCCGAACGTGCGCAGTTCCAGGCCCTTGATGGTGACGCCCTTGAGCAGTACCAGGTTGAGAGGGATCTTCGGGATGGTCCCTGAGGCGAAGCCGATGGTGACGAACGTGCCGCCCCACCGGGTGGCGCGCAACGCCTGCTCCGCGGCGGCACCGCCCACCGGATCGATGACCACGTGCGCGCCACCGCCGGTCAGCTCGCGGACGCGCTCCTTCAGGCCCTCCCTCGCGTAGTCGATGACGGCGTCCGCGCCGCGCCGGATGCAAAGCGCCAGCTTGTCCCGGTCCGACGCGACCGCGACCACCCGCGCGCCCAGCTCGCGGCTCACGTCGACGGCGGCGAGCCCGACGCCGCCCGCCGCGCCGAGGACGACCACCCAGTCATCAGGGCGGACCCCGGCCACCGAGCGGAGCGCGTGATAGGCCGTCCGGTACGTCACTCCGAACGCGGCGGCCTCGGCGAAGCCGGCGGTATCCGGCATCGTGGCCACCTGGCCGGCGTCGAGCACCGCCCGCTCCGCGAACGCCCCTGTTGAGCAGACGCCGAAGATCCGGTCACCCGGCTTGAGATGTGACACGCCCTCGCCGGTTGCGAGGACCTCGCCGGACAACTCGCTCCCCGGCACGAACGGCAGCGGAGAAGGCACCTGGTACTTGTCGGCGACCACGAGGACATCGGGAAAGTTGACGGCGGCGGCGCGGACGCCGACGAGAACCTCGCCCGGACCGGCCTCCGGCTCGGGCAGCTCCGTGACCTCCAGGTCTTCCGGCTCGCCGTAACGGCGGCAGACGAGGGCGCGCATCGCCGCTGGTGCCTCCAGTCCTCTGTCGCCTCGAGTCGTTCCCGGTCAGGTCATGACGGTACCGGCGCCATGTCACCCGCGGGGTTGCGTACCGGCAGGCCAAGCAGCCGGCGGGCGTTGTCCCCCATGAAGTCGCGGGCCCGCTTTTCGTCCATGCCCTCGGCGTACTTGTAGTAGTCCTTGGGCTCGGGCAGCCCCTCCGGGTGCGGGTAGTCGGAGCCGAACAGGACCTTGTCCCAGCCCATCCAATCGACGACCTCGGCGACCGAGCCCTCCCAGAACGGGCTGACCCAGCAGTTGCGCCGAAGCACCGCGACCGGATCCTCCTCGAAGGCCTGCGGCATCTTCGCGTGGACGCCCTCGAGGTCCTCGATCAGGGTGCGGATCCAGGAAGCGCCGTTCTCCACGCTGGCGATGCGCAGCCTCGGGAACCGGGTGAGCGTCCCGTGGCAGATCAGCGCCGCGATCATGTCCGAGATCTCGCGGTGGCCCAGCACCAGCCAGCGGAACGCGCTCATATTCATGAAGTTGTTGGTCCTCGGCGGTTCCCAGCGGTTGACGTAATCGTCGAGCGGCGGCTGGCTCGCGTGCAGGATGACCGGGATGTTCGCGGCCTGCACATCCCGCCAGAACGGGTCGAACTCCGGCAGTGCCGGTGACCTCCAGCCGTGCAGCCCCTTCACCGGCGCCGGCTTGATCAGGACCGCCTTGGCACCGTGGGACAGCACGTAGTCGAGCTCCCGCTGCGCCTCCTCGACCAAGGCCAGGGTGATGACCGGTGTCATGAACAGCCGGTTCTCATAGGTGTAGCCCCACGTGTCGAGCATCCACCGGTTCAGCGCGTGGATGATGGCGACGACCAGTTCGGGCTCCTCGGCCGCGGAGTGCTCGACGAGGTTGGCCAGGGTCGGGTACACGAGGGACTCGGCGACCCCCTGGGCATCGAGCGACTCGAGGCGGGGCCCCGGCTCCCGGAAGGCCGGAATGGACTCCATCGGCTCACCGGTGAGTTCGCGGAGCGTCTTCCCCTCGGTGTTGGTGCCGGCGTAGAACTTCTCGTGCGCGCCGGGGGCGGCCACCCGGTCGAAGGTCGGGTTGGGGATGAACTCCGTGATCTTGCCGAGAATCGCGATCCGCGTGTGCCGGCCCACCTGCACGAACTGGACGTCCCGACGGTACTTGTCCGGCAGGTGCCGGGTGAGCGCGTCGGGCGTCTCGTACATGTGCTGGTCGGCGTCGAAAATCGGTGCGTTCTCGATCGGTGCCGGTTGTGGCGTCGTCATCGGCGTGTCCTTCCAGAGTGATGTAGACGGCGCGAGTGGCACCGCCCCCAAGTAGGCGGCGAGCCGGGAAACGGCCAGGAGTCGCGGGACCGGGCCGCGCTTACCGCGACAGGATCGTTACGGCGGCGGAGCCGGGGGCCCCGTACAGCTGCGCGTAACCGACCCGCGCGCCCGGTACCTGGCGGTCACCGACCCGGCCGCGGAGCTGGTTGACCAGCTCGTAGACCTGGCGCAGGCCGGACGCGCCGACCGGCTCGCCGTTGGCGAGGAGCCCGCCGTCGGTGTTCACCGGGATCCGGCCGTCGATCTCCGTGGCCCCTTCGGCGAGGAGCTTCTCCTGCTCGCCGTGGGCGCACAGACCGTTCTCCGCCATGTGGATCACCTCGGATCCGGCGTCGGTGTCCTGCAGCTGGGCGACATCGACGTCCTCGGGGCCGATGCCGGCCTGCTCGTAGGCCTCCCGCGAGGCCTCGACCGTGGGACCGGGCACCACGTCCAGACCGAAGGAGGGGGCGAGCACCTCGAAGGCGCCCTCGCGGCGGCTGCGCAGGGTGCTCGCCCGGAGGTAGACCGGGGTGTCGGTGTAGCGGTGCGCCTGTTCCGCCCGCACCAGCACGGCGGCGGCGGCCCCCTCGTTCGGCCCGCAGTACATGTACTGGGTGAGCGGGTGGTTCAGGACCTGTGACTCCAGGATCTCCTGCTCGGTGAGCGGCTTGGTACGCCAGGCGTGGCTGGCCCTCGCCCCGTTGCGGAACGCCTTGGCCGCGACCTTCGCCAGGGTCGCCGCCGTGATGCCGTGGTCGTGCATGTACCGGTTGATCTTCATGCCGAAGAAGTGCGTGGTCAGGAACAGCCCGGCCTGCCCGTACCAGGACGGCAGCCCGGAGACCGACGGATCGTCGGAGAACGCGCCACGCGGGTGCTTGTCGAGCCCGATCGCGACGGTGATGTCCGCGTCGCCCAGCTTGATGGCGTTGGCTGCCATCGCGAGCGACGTGGCGCCGGTCGCGCAGCCGGTGAACACCGCCCGGCCCGGCACGCCGGTCTGGCCGAGCAGCGCGACGATGCCCTCCGGGTTCTTGACCTCCATGCTCCCCGCGTAGAGCGCCTGGATGTCCGCCCACTTCACGCCGGCGTCCAGGAGGGCCTCGTAGACGGCGTCCTCACCCATCTCCATGGCGGACTTGCCCGGGTACCGGCCGAACGGATGCAGGCCGACCCCGACGATGGCGACATCTGGATTGCTCATTTCGATCCCTCTCCGGCGACGGGCGCGAACGCATAGACCATGGTCTGGTTGCCCTCGGTGTCCACACCGAAGGGCTCGATGACGAGCTCCATCTCCTGTCCGATCCGCAGCTTGGCCGGGTCCGGCTCGGTCAGCCGGGCCTCGACGTGGAGTGCGCCGGGGAGCTCGACGTATCCGACCGTGAACGGGCGGAAGGTCTGAGCGTCATCCGCCCCGGCGTACGGTGGGGCCGGCGGGCGGAAGTGCTGACTGGTGAACGTCCAGAGCAGCCCGCGGCGGGGGAGCTCGACCCGCTCCAGATCTTCCCTCACGCCGTCGACGACCGCCTGGGCGCGGCAGGGGAAGAAGATCTTGCCGTTGGAGGCCCTGCCGCCGATGAGCGCCGGTGGCCGGGACGGTTCCGGCGGCCACGTGAAGAGGCCTTCCGCCAAGGGAACCTGCTGCATGTCGGAGATCCTTCGTGCCGATGTCGCCGCGATGGAAGCGGCCCGTCCATTCTGATATTAATGAATTTATTCAACTATATAAAGGGGAAGTGGATGACCAGCGTAGCCATCGACATGTCCGGCAGGGTGGCCCTGGTCACCGGCGGCGGTTACGGGATGGGCCGCGCGTCCGCGCGGCGGTTCGCGGCCTGCGGGGCCCGCGTCGCGGTCGCGGACGTCGACGAGGCGCGCGGCGAGGAGACCCGTGACCTGATCGCCGAGGCCGGCGGGGAGGCGATCTTCATCAGGGCCGACATCTCCCGGGCCGACGATGTCCAGGACATGATCGGGCAGGTGGTCGCCGCCTACCGGCGCCTGGACTACGCGCACAACAACGCCGGCATCATCGAAGACCAATCCCCGATCCACGAGCTGCCCGACGACCAGTGGCACCGGACCATCGCGAACAACCTGACCAGCGTGTTCCTCTGCCTCAAGCACGAGATCCCGGTGATGCTTGCCCAGGGCGGCGGGGCCATCGTCAACGTCGCGTCCGAGACCACGTACAAGGGGAACGTCGGGGACGCCGCCTACACGGCCAGCAAGCACGGCGTGTGGGGCCTGACCACGGTGGCGGGCCTGCGCTACGCCAAGCGCAACATCCGTGTCAACGCGATCGCCCCGGGCAACGTGCGCACCGGCATCACCGAGCGGGCGCAGGCCGTCCTGCCGCCAGAGGTGTCGGAGCGGATGGAGCAGATCCAGCCCATCGGCCGGCTGCTCGAGCCCGAAGAGATCGCCGAACTCGTCGTCTGGCTCTGCTCGGACCAGGCCATCGCCGTCAACGCGACCAGGTTCGCCGCCGACACCGGCTGGCACGTGGCCTGAACCACAGGGAGAACCTGGATGAGCGAGGCGGTCACCGTCGAGCGGGACGCTCGACTGGACGCGCGCGAGGGAGCCCTGGCGTCCGCCGGGAAGCGCACACCACGGTGGAAGGGGAAGTGACCGACGTGACCGATACCGCCGCCGAGTGGTGGCAGGTACCGCAGCTGCTGCGCGGCCAGACGTTCGAGGAGATGGCGGTCGGTGACCGGTTCCGCACCTCCGCCCGGACGATCACAGAGACCGATCTGATCGGCTTCGTGACGCCCGCCGGCGACACGATCACGGTGATCGTTGAGGTGACGGCGTCCCGGCCGGCGAGTTCCGGTCCGTGTGGCGTGGTGATCACCAGGAACACGGTCGTCACGCGCGGCGGCGGCACCGTGCTCCGGTACGGGCCCGCCCGGCTGATCCGCGGCCGCGCGGTGGAGGGGTGAGCACCATGGAACGTCTCGAGTTCTTGCGCGTCGAGGTGGCGGGCCTGGTCGCGACGGTGACGCTGAGGCGGCCTCCGGTCAACGCGTTGAGCGCGCCGATGATGCGCGAGATCGCCGCCACGTTCCGGGCGCTCGGCCGAAGTACCGACGCGGCGGTGGCCGTCCTCACCGCGGATGGGGACCGGACGTTCTGCGCCGGCGCCGACATCCGTGAGTCCGACCGCCGGTACAACCGGCGGGCACTGCTGCCCGAGGAGAGCGTCGCCGATCTCGTCGACCCCGGTGAGGTGGTCCGCGACTGCCTCTTCTCGATCTCCGGCGGCGTGCTGCCGGTGATCGCGGCGGTCAACGGGGCGGCGCTCGGCGCGGGCCTGGCCCTCGTCGCGTCCTGCGACGTGGTGATCGCGGCGGAGAACGCCGTGTTCGGGCTGCCGGAGATCGACGTGGGCGTGCTCGGCGGCGGCCGTCACCTGCAGCGGCTCGTCGGGCCGTTCAAGGCGCGCGAGCTGATGTTCAGCGGGCGCCGGATCCCCGCCGCCGAGCTGTACCGGCAGGGCTCGGTCGCCACGGTGGTGCCCCATGCCGAACTGGCCGGCGCCGCCCGGTCGCTGGCCCTGTCGATGGCGGGCAAGAGCCCGCTCGCGCTGCGGCTGACCAAACAGGCGATGAACCGGGTGGAGCACCTGCCCCTTGAGGAGGGGTACCGGCTCGAACAGGACTACACCGCGCGGATCAGCCGCTTCGACGACGCGAAGGAGGCGCGCAGCGCCTGGCTCGAGAAACGCGAGCCAGGCTGGAAGTGGCGATAGCCGCTCACGGGTTCGTGGGGTCGACGTCGAGGGCCGCCATCCGGGCGCCGGTGACCTCGGCGGGGTCGAGGTCACCGGAAAGCGGCGGGAACCGCGGCGCGCGTTTGTGCAGGAAACTGTCCATTCCCTCGCGGAAGTCCGATCCGGTCGCCAGCGCGGCCATCGCCCGGTAGGCATGGCGCATCGCCTGCTCGAAGGTGGCGTCGAGGTCGGTCAGCACCTGATGCTTGATCATCGCCATCGACGTCGGCGAGCAGTTGGCCGCCAGGTCACGCGCGTAGGCGGTCGCGGCGGCGACCACCTCCTCCCGCTCGGTGACCCGGCTGACCAGGCCGAGCGTCAGGGCCTCGTCGGCATCGAAGGCGCGGCCGGACAGCAGCAGGTCCATCGCGCGCTCGACACCGATCATCCTCGGCAGCAGCCAGGTCATCCCGTACTCCCCCGCAAGCCCGCGGCGGGAGAACGAGGTGGCGAACTTCGCGCCGCGCGCCGCGAACCGGACGTCGCACATCAGCGCCTGGACCAGGCCGAGGCCGGCGCAGGCCCCGTTGATCGCCGCGATCAGCGGCTTGCGGAACGCGTGGGTGACGACGGGGGACGTGCGGCCGGAGAGGTCCATGGGCGCGCCGGCGATGCCGTCGAGGCGCCGGCTGTCCACCCCCGGGCAGAACGAGCGGCCCGCGCCCGTCAGCACGACGGCCCGGACCCGGTCATCCCGGTCGGCCTCGGCAAGCAACTGGTAGAAGCGGCGCTCGAGGACCGGGTTCCAGGCGTTGTTCCGCTGCGGCCGGTTCAGCGTGAGCGTGGCCACGCCGTCCACGCCGACGTCGAGCAGCACGGTGCTCGCCTCGTCCTCGACCATGTCCGCCATCAAGCCCACCTCGTCCTGGTCCGGTACAGCTTCGGAAAATGAGAACAATAATGAAACCGAATTGCGGTCGAAGCGATCTTGGCCGGTCAGCCGAGCGCGGTGGCGCCGCCGGAGGAGATCATGGGCCAGAGGGCGTCGGCGCCGCCCTCGGCCACGAGCGCGCCGACCTCGTCCGCCGACCGGGCACCCGTGCCGTACTCGCGGGTCCAGGCCCACATCCGGCGGGTGAGGTGATGCAGCGGGTATTCCTGAGTCACGCCCATCGCGCCGTGCGCCTGGTGGGCCGCGGCGGTGGCGATCATCGCGGCGTCGTGCGCCACGGTCTTGGCCGCCGCCACCTGAAAGGCCGCCGCCGGACCGGCCAGCGAAGGGTCGGCGGCCGCTGTGCCGCCGAGCAGGTCGGCGGCCATCTCGAGCATCGCGGACTGCTGGGCGAGGTGCACCACGTGCTGCTGCACGCCGGGGAACCTGGCGATGGGACGGCCGAACTGGTGGCGCTCGGAGGTATAGCGCACGGTGAGGTCGAGGATGGCGCGGACGGCCCCGGCCATCAGTACGACCCGGGTGAGCGCTCCGCGGCGGCGCAGCGCCGCGGCGGTGACGCCCGGCCCGGCCGGCGCACTGGCCAGCGGAGAAGTACCGGCGAAGCAGACGGTGTCGCGCGGCTCGCCTGCCACGTTCACGTGGGATTCGATCCGCAGATCGGCTGCGTCGAAGACCGCGACGACGCCCGTGGCGCCGTCCTCGTCGCCGATGAGCACCACGACCTGCGCGGCGGCCCGGCCCCAGGGGACGAGCCGGGCGGTCCCGTGCACCGTCCCGTCGCTCCAGGCCAGGCCGGTGCCGGACGCCACGGTCGCCGGAACGCGATCGACCGGCAGGCCGGACGCGGCAAGCAGCCAGCCGCCCAGGACGCCGGTCTCGGCGAGCGGCAGCGGCAGCCCGTGGCGGCCGGCGATCCGCAGCACCGCCAGCGCGTCGGCGAGGTCGCCGCCCTCGCCGCCCGCCTCCGCCGGCACCGAGATCCACGGCAGCCCGGCCTCCGCCACGGCCGCCCATGCGCCGGGGGCGAACCCGGTGTGCTCGGCGCCCCGCAACGCCTCGGCCGTGCACGCCGCGGCCATGATCCCGTCGGCGGTGTCGATCAGAAGCGGGTCGGTCATCGGCATTCCCTTCAGTTCCGGCCGGCCGGGCCCGGCATGGCAGCCGCCATGACGCCCTTCGCGGCGACCGAGCGCAGGATCTCGGTCGTGCCGCCCCTGATCGTGAAGATCGGGCGGGTGAGTACCGCCTCGCAGAGGATCTGCTCGAAGACCGACGGCGAATCGCACACCGGCTCGGTGTCGATCACATCGAGCAGGGCCGTGATCGCGTCCTGCTCGAAACGCGTCGCCATCTCCTTCAGCAGCGCGGCCTGGCGGACCGCCGGCTCGTCCCGGTCGACCGCGCGGGCGATCGACAGCGCGAGGTTTCGCAGCACCCAGAACGTGGTGGCGCAGTGGCCGAGAAACCGGCGTGCGTGCGGCCCGTCCGCCGCCGGTCCCGCCTCGCGGACGAACGCCTCCACCACCGGGTAGACGGTCAGGAAGCGGTCGGGACCGCCGCGCTCGAACGCCAGCTCGGCCGTCGTCTGGGACCAGCCCTCCCCGAGATCACCGAGGACGGCTTCGTCACCCACGGTGACATCGGTGAGCACGACCTCGTTGAAGTCGGCGCTGCCGTCCAGCAGCGGGATCGGCCGCACCCGCACGCCGGGGGTCGCGAGATCGACGATGAACTGGGTGAGCCCGCGGTGCCTGTCCTCCTCATCGGAGGTGCGGGCGAGCAGGACCATGAATTCGTTGCGGTGCGCGCCGGTGGTCCACACCTTGGTCCCATTGATGACCCAGCTATCCCCTTGGCGGACCGCGCGGGTGCGGACGGCGGCCAGGTCGCTACCGGCCTCGGGCTCGCTCATGCCGACGGAGAAACCGAGCTCGCCGCTGCAGATCTTGGGCAGGAACCGTTCCTTCTGCGCCTGGGTGCCGAACCGATCGATGACCGCGGCCGTCTGCCGGTCGGCCAGCCAGTGGTGGCCGATCGGCGCGCCGTGGCGGAGCAGTTCCTCGGTGACGACGAAGCGGTCGACCGCGGACCGGTCGGCACCGCCGTACCGCTTCGGCACGGCCATGCCGAGCCAGCCCCTGGCACCGAGCTTCTTGGAGAACTCGCGGTCGGCCACGCCGTTCATCCCCAGCCCGGGGCGGCGGGAGGCGGCCCCGAGCTCGGCTGCCAGGAAGGCCCTGACCTCGGCCTGCAGCGCCAGTTCCGCCGCCGTGAGCTCGGTCGGCGCGAAGCGCACGCCGCCGCCTCGATGGTCACTCATCTCTGCTCCTGCCTGCACTGGTCCCCGGTTTCACGTTGCAGACCCCCTACCGGTCGATCATCAGGGCATGGGCGGCCGCCCGCGATCAGCCGGCCGCCTCCATTCGCCTGGTCAGCGCGGCAGGCCGAGGACCCGCTCGGCGATGATGTTGCGCTGTACTTCCGAAGTGCCCGCGTAGATGGTGCCGGCCCGGGCGTTCAGTGAAACCTGCCACCAGACGTTGGCCGATGCCGGATCGGAGCCCGGGTCATCGGCGCGTTGCGCCCGGCTGGGGCCCTTACCGGCCGGGATCAACCCCGCGAGCCCCTCGATGTCCAAGGCGAGCCGGGTCAGGCCGCGGTGGTACTCGCTCCAGTACAGCTTGGAGACCGACGCGGCGGCGCTCACCTCTTTGCCCTCAAGCGCGTCGGTCAGGATGCGGTACCCGATGAACCGCATCACTTCGACACGGGCGAAGGCGGCGGCGATCCGCTGCCTGAACACCGGGTTCTTGATCGCGCCGGTTCGCCGGGCGAGCTCCGTCAGCCGCTCGAACTCGGCGCGGAACAGGATCGGGTTGGTCGCGGCCTCCTCGCCCCGCTCGAACGTGAGCAGCGTCTTCGCCACCGTCCAGCCGCCGTTGACCGGTCCGACGACCTCGTCCGCACCGGTCTTCGCACCGGTGAAGAAGATCTCGCAGAACTCGTCGCTGCCGGTCATGTGCCTGATCGGCCGGATGTCGACGCCCGGCTGGTCGAGCGGAACGAGCAGGAAGCTGAGCCCGCGATGTTTGGCGGCGTCCGGGTCGGTGCGCGCGAGCACGAACACGTGCGTGCAGTGTAGCGCGCCCGAGGTCCAGATCTTCTGGCCGTCGATGACCCATTGGCCGTCCTCAAGCCGGGCACGGGTGCGCACGGAGGCGAGGTCGGAACCGGCATCGGGCTCGGAGAAACCCTGGCAGAATATCATCTCGCCGGAGAGCAGGCCGGGCAGGTAGCGTGCCTTCTGCTCCTCGGTGCCGTAGCGCAGCAGCGTGTTGCCGAGCATCTTCAGGCCCGTCGACTCCATCGGCTGACGACCGAACGGCAGCCCCGCCCTGGTCAGTTCCTCGACGAGCACGACCTGGTGCAGCTTGGACAACCCGCGTCCGCCGTACTCGACCGGCCAGGTGACGCCGAGCAGTCCGCGCCTGTGCAGGACGGTGCGCCAGTGACGGACGAACTCCTCGGTCTCCTCCGCGGTCGGAATGGCCCCCAGCCCCTTCCAGTCCGACGGAAGCTCCTCCACCAGGATTTCACGTACCTCGGCTCGGAACTCCTCGACCTCGGCGGGGTAGGACATGTCCACGGGGCCTCCACCCTCTTTCATTACAGTTTAATTAGTTATATAATAGCATTACTTCGGCCCGTCGAGGTGATGGCCGAGCCATGGAGGGTGCATGAGATTCCGGTTCGACGCCGACCACGACGACCTCCGGGAGGCCGTCAGGCGGCCGCTCGCCGACTCCCCTCCCGGAGCATGCGACGCGCGAGCGGCCGTCAGGCTGGCTCGCGAGATCGGCGTGTACGGCCTGTGCGTACCGGAGCGCTTCGGCGGCGGCGGTTTCGGGATGCTCGAACTCGGCGTGGTCTTCCAGGAAGCGGGCCGTGCGGCCTTCGACGCGCCGCTGCTCTCCCCCGTGCTCGCGGCGGACCTGCTGCTACCGGCGGCCTCCTTCGACTCCGGCTCCGACGTCGCCGCCGACCTGCTGGCACGGATCGCCGCCGGTGAGCTCGTCGCGGCCCCCGCGATCGCGGAGGGGCCGCTGGGCTGGGACTGCACGCCGGCGACCACCGCCACACCGTCGTCCGCACCTTCCGCGTCAACGCGGCGCTGGAGGCTGTCGGGAGTCAAGGACTGGGTGCAGGACGGCATGCGGGCCAACCGGTTCATCGTGTCCGCACGAACAGCGGACGGGCCCGCGCTGTTCGCCGTGGCGGCCAACGAGCCCGGGCTCACCGTGGAACCAGTCGAGTCGATCGACATCAGCCGCCGATTCGCACGGCTGCGGCTTGACGGGGCGTCCGCCGCGCTTCTGCCTGTCAAGGACGCGACCGCCGCCGTGCGGCGCACGCGCGATCGGGGTCTGGCCCTCCTGAGCGCCGACAACGTCGGCGTGACCGGGCGTTGCCTGGAGATGGCGACCTCCTGGGCGAAGGAGCGCTCGCAGTTCGGCCAGGTGATCGGGTCCTTCCAGGCGATCAAGCACAAGCTGGCCGACGTCCGCCTGGAGCTGGAGGCGGCGGAGTCCGCATGCCTGTACGCACTGTGGGCCGCGCAGGAGGCACCGTCGGAATTGCCCGCCGTGGCCAGGATCGCAGCCCACACCTGCGGGGAGGCGGCGCTGCTCGCCGCCGAAGAGAACATCCAGGTGCACGGCGGCATCGGTGCGACCTGGGAACACCCGGCGCATGTCTACCTGCGCCGGGCGACGGCCGGGCGACGGCTGCTCGCCGACCCGCAGGCGCTTCTCGAGGACCTGGCGCGGATCGTCGAGGAGACCGTGTTCGTGTCGACGGCGGTGCTCGCGCGATGAACGGCTTTCCGGAGAGGTGCAGTATGCCGGACGGGCAGGGGCCGCTGGCCGGGAAGGTGGCGTTCGTCACCGGCATCGCGCGCGGCCAGGGACGGTCGCATGCGATCCGGCTGGCGCAGGAGGGTGCCGACATCATCGGGCTCGACCGATGCGAGCCGATGGACACCATGGGCTACCCGCTGGGCAGCGAGGCCCAGCTGGCCGAGACCATCGCGAAGGTGGAGAAGCTCGACCGGCGGATCGTAGCCGCCAAGGTGGACGTGCGCGACCGGGCGGGGATGGCGGCGCTGCTCGCCGAGGGTGTGGAGCGGCTCGGGCGGCTGGACATCGTCGTCGCCAGCGCCGGCGTCTCACCGCCGGCGGTGCCGATGTGGCACATGCCGCCCGCGGCCTTCGACGACGTGATCACGACCAACCTCACCGGGGTGTTCAACACGCTCGCCCTCTCCGTCCCGGACATCAGGGCGGGCGAGCTGGGCGGGTCGATCGTGGTGATCAGCTCCGGCGCGGCGCTGAACGGCGTGCCCAACCTGAGCAGTTACGTGGCCGCCAAGAACGGCGTGATCGGCCTGGCCAGGTCCCTCGCCAACGAGGTGGCGCGGTTCCAGATCCGGGTCAACGTGATCGCTCCCGGTACCGTGAACACGCCGATGGTGACGGAGAACGTCCAGCAGTTCCGGCTGTTCCGGCCCGACCTGCCGGCGCCGACCGTCGACGACGTGGCGGAGGGCTTCCGCACCAGCATGCCGATGGGGCTCGCGTGGATCGAGCCCGACCAGATCTCCGACGCCGTCCTCTTCCTGGCCGGGGACCAGTCCCGGTACATCACCGGCACGGTGCTGCCGGTCGACCAGGGGACGACGAACCATTGACGGCGACCAGCGACGGAGGTGCGCGTCCGTGACGACGGACTACGCCGCAGACTTGACCGCGTACCGGGCCGCCGTGCGCGAGTTCGTCACCTCGCCGGTCCTCGACAAGTGGCGCGGCGCGGCCACCGACGACGTGGCGGACGACATGCGCTCATCGGCGGGGCTCATGCGCTGCCTGTACGACGCCGGGTTCGGCCGGTACGGGATGCCGCCCGAAGTCGGCGGGCTCGGCGGTGACGTCAGGCACTGGGCGGTGCTCTTCGACGAACTGGCGCGGGCCGGACTCACGCCGACCGGGCAGCACAGCCTGCTGACCACGCTGGCGTACCCGGTGGCACGGTTCGCGCCGCGCCTCGCCGCCGCCTACCTGCCCGAGTTCCTCTCGGGCGACGCCTGGTGGGGGCAGGGCTTCTCCGAGCCCGAGGCGGGCAGCGACCTCGCAGCGCTGCGCTGCCGGGCGACGCGCGACGGCGACGACTACGTCATCTCCGGGTCCAAGATCTGGACCAGTCACGGCGCCACCGCCTCGCGCATCGTCCTGCTCGCGCGTACCGGCACGCAGGAGAGCCGGCATCGCGGCCTGTCGATGATCCTGGTCGACGTCGACGACCCGGGCGTCACCGTGCGGCCGATCGCGCTGGCCAGCGGACGCGAGGAGCTCGCCGAGTGCTTCTTCGACGACGTGCGGGTTCCCGCGTCCCGGCTCATCGGGGCGGAGGGGGAGGGCTGGGCCGTCGCCATGTACCTGCTCCAGTACGAGCGGGCGGTGTACGCCTGGCTCCGGGCCTCCGCGCTGCTGCAGCGGGTGCGCGTGCTGACGGAGGCCATGGCCGACGGCGGGTCCGGCACCGGTGCGGCCGACGGGATACTCGGCGGGGTCTACCTCGACCTGGTGTCGCTGCGGGCCCGGTCCGTGGACACCGTCCGGCGGCTGGCCGCCGGACAGACCGTCGGCCCTGAGGCATCCACGGACAAGCTGCTGCTCGGGGCGTGCGAGCAGAGCGTGTACGACGCGGCGCGGTCGCTGCTCGGTCCAGCCTTCATGTTCGGCGAGGCGGGGAGGCAGTGGCGCGAGGAGTGGTGGTACAGCCGCACGACCACGGTGTACGGCGGCTCCGCCGAAGTCCAGCGCGGCATCATCGCCGACCGTGTGCTCAAGCTGCCCAAGGAGTGATGGTGGACGCCGCAGAGATCGAACTGCTCACCGGCTCGCTCCGCGAGCTGTTCGCCGAAGCCGCCGCCGACGTCTCCATCGATGTCCCGGCTCGGCTGCGTGAACTCGGCTGGGACGGCGTCAGCGCCGAGAATCCCGCGCGCGCCACGACCCTCCTGTTCGTCGAGAAGGGGCGTGCGCTGTCGACCGCCGCCCTGCTCGACGAGACCCTGCTCCCCCTGCTCGCCACCGACCTGCCCGGCGGGATCGGCCCCGGGTCAGCAGTGTGCTACCCCGCTCCCGGCACCGGCTCCGGCCTGTCATCGACGCCGCAGGCCACCACTGGCATTCTGGTCCGTCGCCCCGCTGCCGGAGAGCGCCTCGTCATTCCGGTCGCCGACACCGATGGAGTCCATCTCGCGGTCGGGTATGCCGACGACTTCACGGTGACCCCGCTGCCGTCCCTGGACCCCTCGGCCGGTTGGTACGCGGTCTCCGGGCCGACGCCGGCCGAGCGCTGCGCCGGGGACGCGTGGGCCACCGCGCTGGCCACCGCTCACCGGGCGCTCGCGGCGGAGCTCATCGGCATCGCCGAGCGCGCCCTCGAGCTGGCCGTCGAGCACACCGGTTCGCGCAGGCAGTTCGGCGCGCCGATCGCCGCGTTCCAGGCCGTGCGACATCGCCTGGCCGACGGGTACGTCACGATCGCCGCGGCCCGCGCGCTGCTCGACGCGTCGTTCGCCGACACCGCGGATCCCGGGGTCGCGGCGCTCGCCGCCAAGGCCCGGGCCGGCCGCGCGCACGACCTCGTCAGCGCGAACGCGGTTCAGGTGTGCGGCGCGATGGGTGCCACGTTAGAGCACGCGCTGCACCGGTACGTGAACCGGGGCGCGATTCTCGACGCGCTGCTCGGCAGCGGCGCGGAGCTCACCGCCGAGCTGGGCGGGATGGCACGGCGGAGGGTGGCCGCGGGCGAGGGGATCCCGCTCCTGGTCGAGGTCTGAGCACCGCGTGCCGCAACCGGGCATCGAAAGATTCCGTACACCGAAACTCCGAGGTGGGGCTGACATCATGAACCGGCCGATCGGTGCGGCGTTGTCGATGGGCGACACGCTCGCCCGGAACGCGATGTGGTTCGGCGACGTACCCGCCTACGTCTGCGATGGACGCGTTCCTTCGCTATAGGCGCTCTCGATCGTCTCGGATTCCGGCCCGCGGGTGCTCATCGCCGACGCCGGGTACCTGCCGCTCATCGCCGAGCACCGTGCTCGGCTGCCCACGGTCGAGCTGGTCATCGGGATCGGCGCGCCGAGCGCGGGTGATGTCGTCGGGTACGAGGTCTTCCTCGCCGCCGCCCCGTCCGGCGAGCCCCCGTACCTCGCGTCCCCGGACGACGTGGCCCTGCTCGTTCACACCAGCGGCACGACCGGGCGCCCCAAGGGCTGCGTCCTCGGCCAGCACGAGGCCCCGCACGCCGCCCAGACGATGAACGTCGAGATGCGCACCGGCGGCGACGACCGGATCCTGCTGGTGATGCCCCTGTTCCATATCGGCGCGATGTTCATGGGCCTGGGCGCGCTTTCCGCGGCGGCACCGCCGTGCCGCAACGATCGCGGCGACGCGGGACTGCCTCACCGACCGCTGAACCTGTCCCGCAGGGCCAGCTTGTCGATCTTGCCGAGGCCGGTGCGGGGCAGTTCGTCGACGATCTCGACCTGCTCGGGGAGCTTGCGCGACATGAGCCCGTTGTCCCGCAGGAACGCGGTGATCTCGGCGAGCGACGGCTCGGGCGCGCCGCCGCGGACGGTCAGCACCGCGCAGACGCGCTCCCCGCGCTCGGGGTCGGGCAGGCCGACGACCGCGACCTCGGCGACCGCGGGATGCCGGATCAGCAGGGTCTCCAGCTCGAGTGGGGCGATCTTCTCACCCTTGCGGATGATGAGCTCCTTGATCCGGCCGGTCACCTCCACGTGACCGTCCGGGCGCAGGTGCCCCCGGTCGCCGGTGCGGAACCAGCCGTCCCTGGTGAACGCGTCCTCGTCGAGGGACGGGTCCGTGTACCCGTGGAAGACCGCGGCGCCGCGGACCTGGATCTCACCGTCCTCGCCATCGGCGACGGGCACCTCGCCCTCGGCGATCCGCACCTCGTTGCCGGGGATCGGCCGGCCATCGGTCTCGGCCAGTTGCTCGGGGGTGTCGAGCGGCGAGGACACGCAGATCATCGGAACCTCGGTCATCCCGTAGTCGTGCGAGACGATGACGTCCATCTCCTCGCGCACCGCCCAGAACACCGCCGGCGGGCACGGGGCGCCGCCGCCCTTCAGCACCCGCAGCGTGGGCAGCAGCCGGGTCCCCGGGCCAAGAGCGCGCTGCTGTGCGAGCAGTGCGGTGTAGAACACGGTGGTACCACCGCCCATGGTGACCTTGTTCCGCCGGAACACCTCAAGCGCGGACGCGTCGAAAGCCTCGGTCAGCACGACGGGGAAGCCGCTCATCAACTGGGTCAGCACGTAGATGATCCCGCCGACGTGGGCGACCGGGAACGCCATCGAGCCGACGTCTTCCGGCAGCTCGCCGACCCGGCCCTGCAGCGTCCAGCCGTGCGCGGCGGACAGCAGCGTCGCGTCGGTGTGCCGGGCGCCCTTGGGCAGCCCGCTCGACCCCGAGGTGAAATAGATCCACTCGGTCCGCGCGGCCGGCGGCGGCAGCGGGTCGGCGGAGTCGGCTTGGGGCGCGTCCTCGCCCACCACGATCGTCTTGGGCGCGGATGGCAGGGATGCCGCCATCGCCACGTAGTCGGTCCCCCGCCACGTCCCGGGTACCAGGAGGAACTCGGCCCCCGCGGTGGCGATCGCCGCCCCGGTCTCCCGCTCGCCGTAGATCGGGATGATCGGTGCCTGGACGGCGCCGATCCGCGCCAGCGCCGCCATCACCAGGACCGTGCTGATCCTGGTCGGCAGCTGCCAGGCGACCCGGGTGCCGGGGCCGATGCCGCGCGCCGCGAGCGCCACCGCGGCCCGCTCGGCACGGTCGCGGAACTCGGCGAAGGTGACCCGCCTGTCATGCTCGTCGAGCAGCATGACTCGGTCGCCGCTCGCCGCCGCCCGCTTGGTGACCAGCTCCCAGAAGCTCCCGGCCCGCAGCAGGGTGCCCGCGAACGGGTCCTCGGTCGTCTCCGGCGTCCGCTCCATCGCAGGGCCTCGCTCTCTCAACGTCGTCGCCGGTGTCATGACCAGGCGGCGGTCAGTTCGTCCGCCGTCGTGATGATGGCCAGGAACCGCAGGGTGTGGCGCAGCATGCTCTCGGCGTGATCGGCCGGCGTCCCCGCCACCGTGTCGCGGGCGATCACGACGTCGAACCCCTCGTCCGCGAGCTCGACCGTGGCGGCCGGGATGGCCACGTTCAGCGAGACTCCGGCCAGGACCACGGTGCGGATGCCGAGGTTCCTGAGCACCGCGAACAGTTCCGTGTTGTGCGTGGGGGACATGCCGGAGTGCCGCGGCAGTACCAGGTCCGCGGGATCGACTCCGATCTCGTCGACCGGCAGGGTGTTCGGGTCCCCCGGGCCCCAGGCCGAGGTGACGGGCCCGGTCACGTGCTGCAGCGGTGTGTTGGTGTTCATCGCCCGGCCCCCGAAGACGGGCACGTAGGTCAGGTGGATCACCCGCACTCCGGCCTTCCGCGCGGCCTGGGCGACCCGCCCGATCACCGGCAGGACGGGGGCGGCCGCCTCCGCGATGGCGGGCAGCGCGCCGCCCTCGCCGGCTACGCCCTTCTGGCATTCGACGATGATGAGCGCGGTGCCGGACGGCTCAAGGGGCACTTCTGGTCGCGGCATCGCGATCCCTTCTCATGCGGGCACGTCAGGTGCGGGTCCAGCAGGCCGCACCCGCACCGGCCCGTCGGACATGCGGCACGCCCCACCCGGCTTCCATAAGCTAAATTATTTACCTAATATATCGTGACGTCCGAACAGGCCACAAGACACCGGGCAAGCTTCGGACACCGCCCTTAAATAGATAGATTAGTGTTCTGTTTAGCGATGGACTCACGCCCGGAGGCGGAATGAGCTACGTAGCGGCGATCGCCACCTACCTGCCCCGCTGGGGCGCCGCCGGACGGCGGGCGGCGGGCGGCGACGAGGACGCGGTGACGCTCGCGGTGCAGGCCGGCCGGGCCGCCATCGAGGCGGCCGGCGCCGGCGGGGAGGGCGTGCAGCGGGTGGTGCTGGTCAGCCGGGACCTGCCGCTGATCGAGGGCGGCAACGCGGCGGTGCTGCTGGCCGGGCTCGGGCTCGGTCCCGAGATCGAGGTGGACGAGCGGCTCGGCGGCGCCCCAGCGGCGCTGGACGAGGTCACGGCGGCCCGCCCGCGCACCTTGGTGATCGCGGCCGACATGCGGCCCGCGGGCGCCGCGGCCGCCCTCGCCTCCGTTGCGGGCCTGACGGTACGCCCGCTCGCCAGGCTCGCGCGATCGCTGCCGACGCGGGCCAGGAACGCGGCGGGCACGGTCCATGACTACGGTGACCCGCGGCTACTGCGCGAGCGCGGCCTGCTGGCGTCACTGGCCGCGGTCGGCGCCGAGAAGCCGCTCGCGCTCGCCGGCGTGGACGCCGAGCAGGCGAAGGCCCTGTGCGCGGGAACGCCGCCGAAACTTCCCACGACCGGTGCGAGTTCGGCGCTGTTCGCGCTCGCCGCGCTCGCCGAGTCCCGCGCGACCGGGCCGCTCTTCGCGACTGAGCAGGCGACCGTCACCGGTGTCGCGGTGAGCGGCGGCCCGGCGACCGTACGCCGCGAGGAGCCGGCCGCCCGGCCGTTGCCCGCCACCACGTGCACGGAGGGCAAGGACATCCCGGTCTCGCTCGCCGCCTACGACCGCGCCTTCGAGCCGAAGGTGAGGTTCGAGGCTGCCCGGCACCCGGATACCGGAGAGCTCGACTTCCCGCCACGGTTCCGGGTCGGCCGGGACGGCACCCTGGGGTCGGACTACACGCTGGTGCCGCTGCCGCGCACCGGGACCGTCTACACCGGCGTCACGGTGCGGATCCCGGTCCCCGGCCTGCCCACCCCCTACTCACTCGTCATCGTCGAACTCGATGACGTCGGCGTACGGGTCCTTGCGCGGGTCACCGGCACCGAACCGGGGACCGTGACCATCGGGGACCGAGGGCGCATGGTGC
The DNA here is from genome assembly GCF_043906805.1 of Actinomadura sp. SCN-SB. Classification (NCBI taxonomy): domain Bacteria; kingdom Bacillati; phylum Actinomycetota; class Actinomycetes; order Streptosporangiales; family Thermomonosporaceae; genus Actinomadura; species Actinomadura sp. SCN-SB. Next base: position 80,823 of record NZ_JBIMPP010000016.1, read on the forward strand.
TGCGCCGGGTCGCGGTGCGCTCCGGAGTCCCTGATTACGGCTACGCGTTCTCTCCGGAGGAGACCACGGCATGAGGAAGATCGCGATCGTCGGAGCAGGGATGACCCCGTTCGCGGAACACTTCGCGCTCGGTATCAAGGACCTGGTACCGATGGCGTTCGCCGAGTGCGCGGCGAGCGTCGACAAGGGCCTGGACATCGGAGACATCCAGGCCGCGTGGTTCGGTGAATTGTCCACGACGGACGGATTCCCCTCCGGCATCCTGGCCGATACCTGCGGGCTGCTCGACATCCCCGTCACCCACGTGGAGAACGCGTGCGCGACGGGCAACGACGCGGTGCGCAACGCCCTGTTCGGCGTCGCGTCGGGCGCCTATGACCTCGTGTTGGTGGTGGGCGCCGACAAGGTACGCGAGTCGGCGTCGAAGGACACCTTCTGGGAGTGGGCGGGGATGACCCGCGATATGGCCTGGGACTACCCGCTCGGCCTGGTCGCGCCGGCCAACTTCGCGCTGCACGTGGCGCGGTACCTGCACGAGTCGCCCGCCACCCGGGAGCACATGGCGAGGGTGGCGGTGAAGAACCACCATCACGCGGTCGGCAACCCCAAGGCGCAACTGCGGTTCGACATCACCGTCGAGCAGGTGCTGAACGCGCCGGTCGTGGTCGAGCCGTTCGGCCTCTACGACTGCACGCCGCAGAGCGACGGCGCGGCCGCGCTGCTGCTCGCCTCCGAGGAGGTGGCCGACCGGTACACCAGTCGCCCGGTCTGGATCCGGGGCGTCGGGCTCGGCCTCGACCGGGTCATGCACCAGCACAAGCCGGACATGACCACCTTCCCCGCCACCGTCAAGGCCGCGAAGCAGGCGTTCGGCATGGCCGGTTTGACCCCGGCCGACGTGGACGTCGCCGAGGTGCACGACTGCTTCACCGGGGTCGAGCTGATCAGCTACGAGGACCTCGGGTTCTGCGATCGCTTCGAGGCGTACAAGCTCGTGGAGGCCGGCGCCACCAGCGTGGGCGGCGCGAAGCCTGTGAACCCCAGCGGCGGTCTCAAGGCCAAGGGGCACCCGCCGGGCGCGACGGGGGTGGCGCAGTGCGTGGAACTGTTCGAGCAACTCCGCGGCGAGGCGTCCAACCAGGTCGACGGGGCACGGGTCGCGCTGGCGCACAACGTCGGCGGCCCGACCGCGGTCTCCGCGATCACCATCCTCGGAACGGAAGCCGGTTGACCCGCGCCGCCCTGGACGCCCTGGTCCGGCCCGGCGGCATGGGCGTCCGGGCGGCACCACCGAGATCGTGAAGGACCTCATCGGCCGCGACATGGGCTTCTGAAAGCGGGAATGGTGGACGAACCGGAACACCTACGGCTCCGTGGGCGGGTACTCCGCTGCTCGATCGCCGGCGGACCGAAGGGCACCCTGGACATGGACGCCGTGCGCGCGGCCGCCTCCGTACTCGTCCGGACGGGACCCCAGGTCGGCTGCGTGCTGATCGTGGGCGGCACCCCGAACTTCTGCACTGGCGGCGACGTGCGGGCCTTCGCCGCCGCGCCCGATCGCCGCGCGCTCCTGGCGGAGATGGCACACGACCTTCATGCGCTCGTTCTCGGACTGGCCGAGACACCCCTTCCCGTCGTCACCGGCGTGTCCGGTTGGGCGGCGGGGGCCGGCATGAGCATCGCGTGCGTCGCCGATGTGATCGTCGGTGGTCCGGACACCCGGTTCCGCCCCGCCTACCCGTCGATCGGGTACTCGCCCGACGGAGGAATGTCCTGGACGCTCGCCCGTTCGATCGGAGCGGCCCGCGCCCGAGACCTGCTCCTCACGGACTCGGTCCTCGGCGGTGAGGAGGCGCTACGAGCCGGCCTCCTCACCCGCCTGGTCGCCACCGAGGACGTCCAGCACACGGCCGAATCGGTCGCGGCCGCGCTCGCCGACGGGCCGACGGAAACCTACGCCCGGATCAAGCGCCTGCTGGCCGAGGCCCCGGCCCGCAGCCTGGCCGAGCAACTCACCGCCGAGGCGGAGTCGATCGCGGAGTCCGCCGACAGCCCGGCAGGAAGAGCCGGAGTCGACGCATTCATCCGGCGCCACACGTCCAGGTCCCCACGGCCTTGATGTTCCGAAGGTCGTTCGCAATTGCATGGCGCCGCGGGCAATCGGCTCGGAGCCTCCCGTCCACGCGCAGCCTTTCATCGATGCCGTTCTGGCGTCCTACACCGCTGCCCGCTCGTTCGATGCCGAGAAGACACCCGACAGGCCGTAGGAGCTGTCGTTGGCGGACGCGGACGGCCTCGGGGGCGCCAGGCCCATGCGCGTAGTCAGAAGGCCGAGCGGTGGTGGCCGCCGTCGACCTCGATCCAGTTACCGTTCACGTAGCCGGCATGTTCCGAGCACAGCTAAACGATCATCGAGGCGATCTCATCGGGGCGGCCCATACGGGCGGCCGGTACCCGCGCGTTGTCGCGCATCCACTCCCGACGGTCGTCCTCCGAGGCGAGCCCGGCGTTGTCGCGCAGATAGTTCACAGCGTTCTGGGTTTCGATCCAGCCCGGGGCCACCGTGTTGATGGTGATGCCGTACTGGGCGTACTCGTCCGAAACGGTCTTGAGCAGGCCGACGGTCGACGGGCGGGTCGCGTTGGCGATCGCGTGGTGGATGTTGCCGACCGGCTCCTTGGCTGTGGCCGAGCCGATGTGCACGAACCGCCCCCAGCCGGCTTCTTTCATGCCCGGCAGCACGGCGTGCAGCAGGTAGATCTGACTCATCGTATAGCTGCGGAATGACTCGACGTACTGGTCGGTGTCGGTGATGTCCGCGAAGTCCCCGGGGATGTTGAATTTCGTCTGGCCGATCACGATCTGCGGCGATCCCAGCCTCTCGCGGACTTCGGTGACCGCCCGTCGCACCTCTTCCTGGTCGCCGATGTCGGCGCTCACTCCCCAGGCCTCACCGCCTTCGGACGCGATCGACGCGACCGCGTCGTCGATGTCGGCCTTGGTCCGGGCGACGACGGCGACCTTGCAGCCCTCCGCGGCGAGCAGCTGGGCGACGACCCGGCCGATGCCCCGGCTGCCGCCGGTGACCAGGGCTACCTTGCCTGTGATGCCGAGATCCATCGGGTGTGCCTTCCCTGGGAGGTGGACGAAGACGGAGATCGGGAACGAGCCGGCGCGGGTACGGGAGCCCGGGCGACGCGGGCCATGGACGGGCGGGCCGACAGCGTCCGCGGCCGGGCGATCCTGTCCGCGTCAGACGGACGGCTCAGGTTCGCGGAGCCCGGTCCGGCCGGTCGGATAGAACTGGCGGGTCCAGTGGCGCATGCGGCGGAAGCCGGCGGCTTCCTGAGTCGCCAGGCCGGGCGGTTCGAGGAAGATCTGGTTGTCCCAGATGCGGATGTCATCGGGCAGGGCGAGCTTGGCCTCGTCGAGTCGCCGCCGGTAGCCGCCGTCCGCCAGGTCCCCGTCGGTGCGCGACAGCCAGTAGGTGGCGAACAACTCGGTACGGCCGTCTTCGACCGGAGTGGGGTTGATGGTGATGATGCGGATCCCGTCGCGGGTGTGCTCGATGTTGGCGCTGATGCCCATCCCGCTCCACAGCAGTTCGATGGTGTTCATGGTGTCGGTGCGCAGCGCACCGTCGGCATCGCAGGGATGCTTGGCCCAGCCGCGGCCGAACCCGACCCGTGCCCACCAGGACGGGCCGTCGACGATCTCCTCCAGGATGACCGGGCTCAGCTCGGTGCCGTGCACGAAGCGGAAGTGGTGGGGATCGACGGCGTTCTCGACCACCATCTGCGGATGCACACGCAGGTGGGTGTGGTGGGAGCGGCCGTCGGGCCAGGCGGGATGGAAGTCGTGCTCGGCGGCGTGGGCGGCGACGGTGAGGACGTCGGGAACGTCCCATTCGGGTGGGCGCCCGGCGGCGTCATGCCACTTCGCCTGCATGTTCAACGTGCAGCGGCTGTTGCGCGACAAGCTGGAACCGGTTGTGGACGCCATGCGGCCGGGCGGCTCCGGCGACCCGTTCGCGGGCCTGGACAGCCATGAGCGCGAGGAGCTCGCGACGCTCTACCGGCTGGGCTTCCCGCAGGGCGACGAGCATATGATCGCGGCGCCGATGGGCCAGATCTGGCTGTGGTCATCCATCGCCGACCAGCTCGTGGAGCAGGACCCCGGCTACTTCGAGCAGTTCTGGACCGCACCCGGTTACGTCGGCCACGATCTGCCGTCGGCCGTCCAGGACGACGTCATCGACCTCGTGACGAGGGTCGACCGGGTCGTCACCGTCGGGGAGCTCCTCCAGGACCCGGCCTACGCCGGCCCGGAGTTCGAGCTGATCCGGAACACCGCTTTGATCATGGCCGCCACCGCGGGCGCCGACCTGCCCTTCGCCGTCGAACTGCGCGGTCTGCCCGGCGGCTACCGGCTCGGCGCGCAGCTGCGCCTGACCGGCGGTGACGCCGCGGGCCGCACCCTGTACTGCACCGGAACGGCCGGGGACCTGCTCACCGCCGACGGTCACGGCGAGGCCAACCTGAACCGCTTCCGCGGCGTGCGGCCCGGCGACGAGATCCACGTCGACAACCGCCGCTTCCTGGCGTTCTGCTACTTCCACCGCCATCACCTGATGGACGATCCCCAGTTCGACGCGCTGCGCGTCGGTGGCATGCCGGTCTACCCGCAGCATCCGGTGCCGCTCATGTCGCCGCTGATGGGGGTGTCCTATACGGGCCATTACGAGGGCAAGCTGCTGTGGATCCACCACACGCACGACTCTTCGTTGTGGCCACCGCAAGGGATCATCTACGCCGACGCGGTACGCAGGGCTCAGGGGGAAGAGGGCGCCAGGGAGAACTTCCGCCTGCAGTGGACGGAGAACGCCGAGCACGTACCACCGCAGTTCATCCCGCACGCGCCGGCCCGCTCCTGCGACACCTGGCTGGTCGACTACTTCCCGATCATCGAGCAGGGCCTGGCCGATCTGATCGCCTGGGTCGAGGACGGCGTGGCGCCGTCCGGGACCCGCTTCGAGTACTCCCAGGGTCAGGTCGCCCTGCCGTCGTCGGCCGCCGACCGCGGCGGCGTCCAGCCGGTGGTCGCGGTCACCGCCAACGGCGGCGTACGCACCGAGGTCAAGCCCGGTGATCCGGTGACACTGGAGGTCGACGCCCAGGCGCCCCCGGCGGGAGGGACGATCATCTCGGCGGAATGGGACTTCGACGGGACGGGCGCCTTCCCCTTCCGGCACGAGGTCGAAGGTACGAACACCGCGGTTCGCCTGTCCACCACCCATGTCTACGATGCCCCCGGCACCTATTTCGTAACGGCTCGCGTCAGCGCGCATCGCGACGGCGATGTGGACACGCGATACCGGCGCCTGACCAACGTCGCCTCCGCACGCGTCGTCGTCCGCTGATCGCCGGAGCGAACGGGTCCCCGTGGCTCCCACCCCGAGGCCACCGAGGTCCTAGAGCAGGCAGGCACGACCTGTTCGGCGTCTGGACGGGATGCCCCGTCCGTACTCCTCCGGCGTCGCCGGAGGAGTACGGACGGCGGTACTTCGCGTTCATGGACGAGCCGCGAGTCGGAAGCGCCACCCCACCGGCACGGTCTCAGCCCGTGGTGGCGGCGAGCTCGGGCTTGTCGGCCGGCAGGTTGTAGAGGCGCCTCGCATTGAGTTCCACGATCTTGTGCGCCTCCTCGTCCGGGACGTTGGCCAGGGCCTCCTCCGCACGCTTGCGGCTGCCCGGCCAGAACGAGTCCGAGTGCGGGTAGTCGCACTCCCAGGTGATCCGGTCGACGCCGATGACGTGCCGGTTCTCCACCCCGAAGTCGTCCTCGATGAAGCAACCGTGGATGTGCTTCTTGAACAGCTCCGAAGGCGGGACGGTCCTGTTGATGTTCTGGTAGTGGCGGTGCTTGCGCCAGGTGTTGTCGGCGCGTTCGAGGATGTAGGGGATCCAGCCCACCCCGCCCTCCGACAGCCCGATCTTGAGCTTGGGGTGCCTGTGCAGCACCGAGGAGAACAGCCAGTCCGTCGTCGCCTGCATGCTGTTGGTGCCCATCAGAGTGATCATCACCGCGAACGGCGCGTCCGGGGCCAGGGTCTTCAGCGAGTTCTCCCCACCGCTGCCGAAGTGCTGGCACAGCGGCATGCCGGTCTCCTCCGCGGCCGACAGCACCGGGTCCCAGTAGTCGTCGTGCACCGAGGGCAGGCCCAGCGCGTGCGGCAGGTCGGGGAAGGTGATCGCCTTGGCCCCCTTGGCCGCGGTGCGGTGGATCTCCTCGACCGCCCTCTGCGGATCCCACAGCGGCAGCATCACCAGCGGGATCAGCCGCCCCGGAGCGGCCGCGCACCATTCGTCGAGGACGAAGTCGTTGTAGGCGCGCACGCACAGGAGCGCCAGTTCCTTGTCCTCCGCCTCCAGGAACACCGTGCCGCAGAAGCGCGGGAACGACGGGAAGCACATCGCCGCCTCGATGCCGTCGATGTCCATGTCGACGATCCGGGCCTTCGGGTCATAGCATCCGGCGATCATCTCGTCGTAGCGGACCGGCTCGATCCCGTACTCCTCGGGCTTCTTACCCGCCACGGCGTTGAGTCCGATGTAGGGGTAGGCCCGGCCCTCGTACAGCCAGGACTGGATCGCAGGCAGGCCGTCCCGGGGTGTCTCGACGATCCGCGGGCCGGCCTCGCGGTACTTGGCGGGCAGCCGATCCTGCCACACCTTCGGGTGCTCGATCAGATGGTCGTCGACCGAGATGAGCTTCATCCAGGGCTGCAGCGGCATCGCCAGGTCCTCCTTCACCGAGGCTGTGATGTCCGACACCTTACCCACAAGCAGATTAAATATCTATCTATATAGACCAGGGCGGGTGAGGTCGGGGCCGACCGCGTCGGGGCGGGGAGTCCGCCGTCGCCATATCACGACAAGCCACGCCACCAGGCTCGCTGCGATCGCGGCACAGAGCACGGAGACACCGAAGGACCGGGTGTACGCCGCGGCCGACGGCAGCGTCCGTCCGGCCACGGGCATCGTGAAGGCTGCCGGCAGGCCGCCCGTGCCCGCGCTGCACACGGATGTGCCGATGGTCCGCATCAGCGTGTTCAGGCTGTTGGCCGCGGCGCTCTCGGTGTCCGGGACAGCGCTCATGATCAGCGCGGGCATCGCCGAGTACGCCAGCGCGCTGCCCATCGACAGGACCGTCACGATCATGACGACGACCGCCACGGAATCGAGCAGCAGCACCACGGGGCGTGCCGAGACCCGCAGGTTCACCAGCGGCCCCGGCACGCGGAGCTGATGGGCGCCCCACAACAGAAAGAGAGGCACCGCCCCGGCCAGAAGGCCGAGGGTCAGCGGGCGTTCCATCCCCACACCCCGCTCTGGGAGATGGGCACCAGGAGGCAGAGCAGCGCAAGGCACAGCAGGACGGCGCCCGGTGCGTCGAACCGTCCACCGGCGCGTATCGCCGACTCCGGCACCAGGCGCCACGCGAGGACCATGCTGATCAGCGACACCAGCGCAGCCGTCCAGAACAGCATGCGCCAGCCGGCGAACTCGGCAGTCAGACCCGCCAGCGGCAGCCCGATCGCACCCCCGATGCCCAGCGTCGAGCTCATCATGGCGATGCCGGACGCCTCCCGGTCCTCCGGCAGCTTCTCCCTCAGCAGGCTGATGCCCAGCGGGATGACGCCGAACGCCGCGCTTTGCAAGGCACGGGGGAGCAGCAGCGGCGGTAGGGACCAGCTCACCGCGCCCAGCAGAGAGCCGACGCCCATCACGCCCAGGATGATCACCAGGATCCGCCGCCTGCCGTACAGGTCCCCCATCCGCCCCAGCACGGGCGCGCACACCGCGCCGGCGAGCATGGTGGCCGTCACCAGCTACGACACCTGCGCCGGGGAGGCGTCCAGCAACTCGGGGAAGACCGGTAGCAGCGGCACCACGAGGGTGTGCATGAGGGCGACGGTCACTCCGCAACAGCACAGCGCCACGACCATCGCAGCGGACGCCGTACCACGCGGTCCCGCCGACAAATGATCACCCTTGCCTTTCTCGTCCGAGCCACGATCGTCCGTCCGCGCGAGAGCCCTGGCCTCGAGGACTGCGAAACATTAAACTATTTTATCTGATTGCATCAAGGGGTCGGCTGCCGCCACGACGCAGATGGGCGACGCGCGCACCCTGGAACTCCATCGCCCCGGGCCTCGGACCGGCTTCGGCGCGCTCAGGCGAGACACCTCTGGACAGATATAGTTAAAATAGTTAGATATAGATGGATGGCTGAAAGCGAGCACCGATGCCCGATGAGATGGACGCGTTCGTCGCCGAGGCCCGGGAGTTCCTGGACTCCTGCGCGCCGCGGCGCACCACGCCGAGCAGCGAGGTCGAATGGGGAGTCGGAGAGGACCGCATCGCCTACTTCAGCGAGGATCCGCCCGACGTCGACGCGCGCAAGGTCGCCGCGGCGCGGGACTGGCAGCGCCGCCGCTATGAAGCCGGCTTCGGCTGGATCACCGGGCCCGCGCGCTACGGCGGACGCGAGCTCACACCCGTGCACGACCTGGTCTACGACGGCGTCGAGGCGGAGTACGACGTGCCCGACACCGGGGTGCTCTCGCTGATCGGGCTCGGCATGATCGGACCCACCATCCTGCTGCACGGCCAGGAGGCGATCAAGGACCGCTACCTGCCCGCGATGTACCGCGGTGAGGTCATCGCCTGCCAGCTGTTCAGCGAACCGGGCGCGGGCTCCGACCTGGCGAGCGTGCAGACAACGGCGGTTCGCGATGGCAACGGATGGGTCCTCGACGGGCAGAAGGTATGGACCTCCGTCGCGCACCACGCGCAGATCGGCATGGCGCTGTGCCGCACCGATCCGGGCAAGCCCAAGCACAAGGGCATCACCGCCTTCCTGGTCGACATGTCCGCACCCGGGGTCGACGTCCGCCCGCTGCGGCAGATGAGCGGCGGCGCCGAGTTCAACGAGGTCTTCCTCGACGGCGTCCGGGTCCCCGACGACCACCGCCTCGGCGAGGTCGACGGGGGCTGGCGCGTCGGCCTCACCACGCTGATGAACGAACGCGCCAGCATCGGCGGCGAGAGCGGACCCACCGGCCGCGCCACCTCGCTCCCGTTCCTCGCCGCGCTGCTGGAGGCCAACGCACGCCTGGACGACCGCGCCACCCGCCGGCGTCTCGCCGAGTTGCACGCCGACCAGGCCGCCACCGAGTACCTCAACCGCCAGGCCGTGCGGCGGCTGCGGGCCGGTTCCGAGCCCGGGCCCGAAGCCTCGATCTCCAAGCTCATGTACGCCCAGAACCTCACCCGCACCGCGCACTTCGCCGCCGAGGTCGTCGGGCCACGGCTGATCGCCGACACCGGAGCGTGGGGCGCCTACTCCTGGACCGAGCTGCTGCTGTCGACGCCCGCGCTACGGATCCTCGGCGGCACCGAGGAGATCATGAAGAACATCCTCGCCGAGCGCGTGCTCGGCCTGCCCAAGGAACCCGGCATCGACAGCAAGACCCCCTTCCGCGAACTGCGCCGGTCCGGAGGTGCGCGATGAGCGAGGCGACCACCCCGGAAGAGCGCGAAGAGCTGCGCGCCACCGTCCGCGCCCTGCTGGAAGCGAAGTCGAGCGAGGAACACGTTCGCCGGGCGATGGAATCCGAACGCGGCTACGACGAGGCCCTCTGGACCCAGATGGCCGACCAGGTCGGCCTGCAGGGACTCGCCTTCCCCGCCGAGCACGGTGGTGACGGATATGGGTTCGCCGAGCTCGGTGTGGTCCTGGAGGAGCTGGGCCGGGCCCTGACACCGAGCCCGTTCCTGCCCACCGTGGTGCTGGCCGGGACGGCACTCACCGCCTCCGGTGACACCGCCGCCCAGGCCGCCCACCTTCCGGGCATCGCCGCCGGAAAGACCACCGCCACGCTGGCCGTCGCCGAGGGAGACGGCCTGTGGGACACCGGCTCGCTCACCACGACCGCGACCCGCGACGGTGCCGGCTGGACGCTGACCGGCCGGAAATGGTTCGTCCTCAACGGCGCGACCGCCGACCTGATCCTCGTCGTGGCCCAGGCCGACGAGGGGCCGTCGCTGTTCGCCATCACCGGTGACGCCCCCGGGCTCGTCCGCACACCCCTGCGCACGCTCGACCTCACCCGCCCCCTCGCCCGGCTGGACCTCACCGCCGTTCCCGCGGCACCCGTCGGAGAACCCGGCTCCGCCGCGGCGATCGTGGCCCGCGTCCTCGACCACGGCACCACGGCCCTGGCGGCCGAGCAGGTCGGCGGCGCCCTTGCCTGCCTGAAGGCGAGCGTCGCCTACGCCCGGGAACGCGTGCAGTTCGGCCGCCCGATCGGCTCCTTCCAAGCCGTCAAGCACAAATGCGCGGACATGCTCGTCCGCGTACAACTGGCCGACGCCGCCGCACACGAAGCGGCCGACGCCCTCACCGGTGCCGAGGACGCACCCGACCCCGCGGTCGCCGCCGCCGTCGCGCATGTCGTCTGCTCCGAGGCGTTCATGTTCGTGGCCATGGAGAACATCCAGGTGCACGGCGGAATCGGCTTCACCTGGGAACACCCCGCCCACCTCTACTTCCGCCGCGCCAAGTCCTCCCAGCTCCTCTTCGGCGGGCCAGCCGTCTACCACGAGCGGCTACTGAGCCGGATGGGTCTCTAGCCGCTCCCAGATCAGTCCAGTCCACCGGCACGCGCCGGCAGAAACCAAGGAGGACACGATGAAGGCGATTCTGGACGGCGTGAAGGTGGTGGAGGTCGCCGCCTGGACCTACGTCCCGATGGCGGGCGCGGTGCTGGCCGAGTGGGGCGCCGAGGTCATCAAGATCGAGCATCCCGAGCACGGCGACCCGCAGCGCGGGCTGATCAGCTCGGGCCTGGTGCCCGGCGGCGGCTCGGTCAACCACATGATGGAGGTCCCCAACCGCGGCAAGAAGAGCGTCGGGCTGGACCTGGCCTCGACCGGAGGCCACGAGGTGCTGCTCAAGATGGCCGCCGGGGCGGACGTCTTCCTCACCAACTTCCTGCCCGCGGCACGCCGCAGGCTCGGTTTCGAGGTGGAGGACGTCCGGGCCGTCAATCCGGGCATCGTCTACGCCCGCGGTTCGGCCGCCGGCCAGCGCGGACCCGAATCCGAGCGCGGGGGCTACGACCTGGCCAGCTTCTGGGCGCGCGCCGGCTCGGCCGACATCAACACCCCACCCGGTTCGGCCTATCCCACCCAGCAGCCCGGCCCGGCCTACGGAGACGTCATGGCCGGTCTCACCCTCGCCGGGGGAATCGTGGCCGCGCTGCTGCACCGCGACCGCACCGGGGAGGCGCTGACCGTCGACAACTCCCTGCTCGCCATGGGCATGTGGGCCACCGGTGCCACGCTGGCCGGGGCGGCCCTGTTCGGCATGGACCGGCTCCCGTTCGGCACCCACGAGGACATGCCCAACCCGCTGGTCAACTACTACCGCACCAAGGACGGCCGGTACCTGCTGCTCAACATGCTCCAGTACGAGCGGTTCTGGCCCGAGCTCGTCACCGCGGCGGGCCGCCCCGAACTGGCCGCCGACCCGCGCTTCGCCACCGGCAAGGCGATGACCGAACACCGCGCCGAGTGCATCGCCGTCCTGGACGAGATCTTCGCCGAACGCACCTTCGAGGAATGGAAGAGCGCACTCGCCGATATCAGGGGCGTCTGGGCACCCGTCCAGCGCGCGAGCGAGATCATCGACGACCCGCAGGCGCGGGCCAACGGCTACATGTCCGAGGTCGAGGCGCCGGACGGCTCCACCTTCCGGCTGGTACCCGCACCACTGCAGTTCGACGAGACGCCGTCGAAGCTGGTCCGCGCCCCCGCACACGGCGAGCACACCGACGAGGTGCTACGCGGCCTCGGCCTGACGGACCAGGAGATCATCGATCTGAAGGTCGGCGGGGCGGTGCTCTGAACCACCGAACGCCCCACCCGCTCGGACAGGCGGCGCCTTCGCGCCGGCTCGCCGCGCCTGCGCCTGGCGGCGTCGGCGCGGCGAGCCAGTGGCCGGCCGATCGGCAACACCACGCCGGGCTCCGGAAATGTTCCGGCCCCGATCTTCTGGCGCCTGCTGGAGGACGCCGACGTCCTCGGGGACTCCTGACGGCCGCGCTCCCTGACACTTGATCTCCGCTACATCTCTCCGAGTTGCCCTTCGGCCTTGGTGAGCAGTTCGGAAAGCGCCGGGACCATGCGCTCCATCGACGTCGTCAGATCGCCTCTCCGGCGGCCCCGTTTGATCAGCAGCGCGGTGGCGGCGGCCTCCTTGTAGTAGGTCAGCGCCTCGAACCAGGCCAGGTCAGGAGCTTCCCGGCCGCCTGCCGCGGTGTATGCGGCCAGCAGTTCCGCGCCGGTGGGCATGCCGGACGGGGCGTCGGACGGCGCGCCGGGATGCCGGGCCTCGTCGGTGAAGAAGGCGAACCAGGACAGGTCCACGCGGGGGTCGCCGACCGACCAGATCTCCCAGTCGATCACCGCCTCGACTCGCCCGCCCTGGCACAGGGTGTTGCCGAGCCGGTAGTCGCCATGGTTGATCACCGGTGCGATCGGGGCCGGGACGGTGGCGTGCAATGCTCGGGCGCACCGCTCGTAGTCGTTCTGCAGGTCGGGCGGGACGGTGGAGAACGCGCGTGTCCAGCGATCGATCTCGTCCGTCAGCGCCACGATCGGCTCGTCACCCAGCCCCGCTTCGGAGGGTGGCACGGCGTGGATCGCCGCGAGCACCGCCGCCGCGTCCAGCGCCTTGGCCCGGACGCCGGCGAACCCGGCCGGGTCTCGGTTCTCCTCCAGCACCGGCTCGGTGCACTCCCCCGGCACCAGGCCCATCGCCACGAACGGCGGAGTGTCCGGCGGGTCGCCCGCGTCCTCGAACAGGACGGGCGGGACGCGCACACCTTCCCGGCCGTGCAGGGCCCGCATCACACGGCCCTGCCGCAGGACGTCCCGGTTCCGAACCGGCGGGAGCCCGGGTGGCGCGACTTTGAGCACCACCCGTTCCTCCCCCGCGGGCCCGTTCCGGACGCGTGCGACGAAGGTGAGGCTGGAGGTGCCGCCGGTCAGCGGCTCGATGCGCAACACCTCTGCCCCGGGCGCCCACCCCTGCGCCGCCCGGGTCGCCCGCTCCCGAAGGGAACCGGTGAGATCGTCGGCCATCAGTAGAGTCCTCCGTCCACGCGCAGAAGGGCACCGGTGGTGAAGCTGGAGGCCGGGCTGGCAAGGTAGAGGGCGCTGGTGACGATCTCCTCGGGGCGTCCCGGACGGCCGGCGGCGCTGGGCGCCCGCTCGCGGTGCTCGCGCGGCCATGCCTTGGAGATGTCGGTCAGGAACGGGCCCGCCGAGATCGTGTTCACCCGGACCGACGGCGCGTACTCGAGGGCGAGAACCTCGGTGAGAGTGTTCAGCGCCGCCTTGGCACCCGCGTAGGGGCCATACCGCGGCTGCGGTTTGAGCGCCCCGGTGGAGGAGACGTTGATGATCGATCCGCCGTCGCCGTCGGCCATCCGCCGCCCGACCAGCGCGCCGAGCCGGAACGGTCCCTTGAAGTTGACGGCGACGACCTTGTCGAACAGCTCCTCGCTCGTCTCCGCCGACGAGGGCGCCAGCGGCGACATGCCGGCGTTGTTGACCAGGATGTCGACCCTGCCGAACTCGGCGTAGGCGGCCTCGACCAGCGCGTCGATCTCGTCCCACCGCCCGACGTGGCAGCCGTGCGCCAGCGCGCGCCGTCCGAGCGCCTCGATCTCGACGGCCACCGCCCGGCAGGCGTCCACCTTGCGGCTGGTGACGATCACATCGGCGCCGGCGCCGGCGAAGGCCAGGGCCATCTCGCGGCCGAGGCCCCGGCTGCCACCGGTGATCAGCGCCACCCTGCCGGTCAGGTCGAACAGATCGTTCACAGTGAGGCCCCGCTCAGGTCGTGTTCGTCCAGGATGGAGGCGTAGCGTTCACGCGCGGCGGCCAGCTTCGGCGGGATGTGCTCGCTCGGGAACAGGCCCTCGGCCGGCTCGTAGTTCCGCAGCAGCTGCTTGGCGATGGTGGTCCGGTGCACCTCGGTGGGGCCGTCCGCGAGCGCGAGGGACGGCACGCTCATCCACATGCCGGCCAGGGGTGTCTCGCGGGTCGTGCCCAGCGAGCCGTGCAGGTGCAGGGCCCGCTGCACGATGTCGTGGTAGACCTTCGCCATCGCGACCTTGCACATCGCGATCTGGGTGCGGGCCGCGCCGTGCGGCTGCGTGTCGATCGTCCAGGCCGTGTTCAGCACCAGCAGCCGGTATTGCTGCAACTCGATCCACGAGTCGGCGATGAACGCCTGCACGGCCTGCTTGTCGGCCAGCCGCTCGCCCTGCGTCCTGCGGGACAGGGCGCGCTCGCACATCATGTCGAAGGCGCGGCGGCACTGCCCGACCGTCCGCATGGCGTGGTGGACGCGGCCGCCGCCGAGCCGCGCCTGCGCGACGCGGAACCCCTCGCCGGGGCCGCCGAGAAGCGCGTCGGCGGGCACGCGCACCTGGTTGTAACGGATGTAGGCATGGGTGCCCTCGTCCAGGTCGTCGCGCTCGGCCATGGTGGCGACGTTGCGCCTGATCTCGATGCCGGGCGTCCCTGCGGGAACGACGAACATCGACATCCGCTCGTGCGGCCGCGCATTCGCGTCGGTGACGGCCATGACGATGATGAACTCCGCGTACCGGGCGTTGGAGGTGAACCACTTCTCGCCGTCGATCACCCAGCCGTCGCCGTCCGGGTACGCGCGGCAGGTGAACTCCTTCGGGTCGGCGCCCGCGTGCGGCTCGGTCATCGAGAACGCGGACACGATCTCACCGTCCAGCAGCGGCCGCAGGTAGCGGGCCTTCTGTTCCTCGGTGCCGAACATCGCGAGGATCTCGGCGTTGCCGGTGTCGGGCGCGGCGGTGCCGAACACGGTCGGCGCCCAGTACGAACGCCCGAGGATCTCGTTCATCAGGGCCAGCCTGAGCTGCCCGTAACCGGGGCCGCCCAGTTCGGGCCCGAGGTGGCAGGCCCACAACCCCTGCTCCCTGACCTTGGCCTGGAGCGGCCGCAGGATCGCGCGAGCTGCCTGGTTCCCCACGTCGTAGGGGTCTCCGCCCGCGGGGAACAGCAGGTCGAGCGGCTCGACCTCCGCGCGGACGAAGGCGTCCATCCAGTCCAGCTTCTCCTGGAAGTCCGGGTCAGTGCTGAAGTCCCACAACGGGCTCTCCTCGATGATCGGCCGGGGATGGCAGAAGGATGATCAAAAGTGATACATTTGTCAGATCATAGGGATCAGCCTGGTGGCGCGGCAAGAGACGGCGGCCATGGATGAGCCTCTCGTTCTACCCGAACCCGCCTGTGTATACTCACGGAATCTTGACGGAATTGTCTGGATCCATCGACCTACTTGAGCGACATAGTTGTCAGAAACGATATGAAACGTTGACGGGATGGGAGGCCGCGCGACCGTGCGCGGCGTGAGGAGAGTGCCGTGAACATCGCGATGCTGCTGGAGATGGCCGTGACCGGGGATCCCGATCGCATCGCCGTCGGGCCGCGCGGCAACGACATGAGCTACGCGGCCCTGAGGCGGACCTCGGCCGGAGCAGCCGCCATCGTCCGCGCCCGCGGGGCGCGCGAACTGGTGTTCGCCGGGCTCAACCGCACCACGTTCCCGGTCGCGCTGTTCGCCGCCGCCTACGCCGGTGTACCACTGGTGCCGGTGAACTACCGGCTGTCGGCGACGGCGCTGGCCGAGTTGACGGCCCGGCTGGAGAAGCCGCTCGTGGTGGCGGATCCAGAGTTCACCGAGATCTTCGCCGGCCACGAGGTCATCCCCTCCCCCGAGTTCCTGGACAGCGGTGCCGCGGCCGAGGCGGTCGAGGACGCCGCGGCCTCGGAAGACGACCCCGCGGTCCTGCTGTTCACCAGCGGGACGACCGCCGCGCCCAAGGCCGCGGTCCTGCGTCACCGCCATCTGACCAGCTACATCCTGCAGACCGTCGAGTTCGCCTCCGCCGGCGCGACCGACGCGGCCCTGATCAGTGTGCCGCCCTACCACGTGGCCGGCGTGGGCTCTGCCCTCAGCAACATCTACTCCGGTCGCCGCATGGTGCACATGGGCGCTTTCGATCCCGCCCAATGGCTCCGCCTCGTCCGCGAGGAAGGCGTCACTTCGGCCATGCTGGTGCCGACGATGCTCGCCCGCATCGTCGAACATCTGGACGGGCGGCCGGCCGACGTGCCCACCCTGCGCTCGCTGGCCTACGGCGGCGCCCGGATGCCCGCGACCGTCCTGGAGACGGCGCTTCGGCTGTTCCCCGACACCGGCTTCGTCAACGCTTACGGCCTGACCGAGACCAGCTCCACCATCGCCCTGCTCGGCCCCGACGACCACCGGGCGGCCATCGACTCCGACGACCCCGGCGTCCGGGCGCGGCTGCGGTCGGCGGGCCGGATGGTGCCGGGCGTGGAGGCGCAGATCCGGTCCGCCGGCGGCGCCGTGCTCCCGCCCGGTGAGACCGGCGAGCTGTGGGTACGCGGCCCGCAGGTATCCGGCGAGTACCGGGGGTTGGACTCTCCTCTTGACGAGGACGGCTGGTTCCACACCCGGGACCTTGCGCGCTTCGACGCGGACGGCTACCTGTTCATCGAAGGCCGCGCCGACGACACCATCATCCGCGGCGGCGAGAACATCGCCCCCGCGGAGATCGAAGACGTGCTCATGACCCACCCGGCCGTGCGCGATGTCGGAGTGACCGGGTTGCCCGACGAGGAGTGGGGCGAGCGGATCGCCGCCTTCGTCGTCCTGCACGAGGGCATCGCGGCCGACGAGGACGGGCTGCGGTCGTGGGTGCGGGACCGGCTGCGCGGGTCCAAGACACCCGACCTGGTGGTCTTCAAGGAAGCCCTGCCGTACACCCCGACCGGCAAGCTGCTCCGGCGACAATTGACCGCTCTTGACGGGGCCCCCGCCTCCTGACCCTCGCGTCACCCTGGCGAACGAGCGCCGCTTCGTACACGAAGGGCCGGTCACGGCCCGTCGCACACCAAGGAGGGACCGCCACGGAAACACATGACGCCATAGGCCTCGCGCTGCGGGCGGTCATCGGCATCACGATGATCGCGCACGGCTACAATCACTGGCGCGGCCCCGGCGGACTCACGGGAACGGCCCGGTGGTTCGGCGGCATCGGCCTTCGCCCGCCACGCGTCCACGCGCTGGCCAGCGTGCTGGTCGAATTGGGCGCGGGCGCGGCGTTGATGGCCGGTCTTCTCACACCGCTCGCGGCCGCCGGCGTCGTGGGCACCATGGTCGTCGCCGGTATCGCCGCGCACCGCGGCAACGGCTTCTTCGTCTTCAAGGACGGCTATGAACATGTCCTTCTCCTGGCTGTCGCCTGCCTCTGCCTCGCCGCCCTGGGTCCCGGCCGGATCTCACTCGACCACGCGTTCGGCATCGTCGTCGACGGGGCCGCGGGCGCGGCCACCGCAGGCGTGGCGGGCATCGGCGGCGCCCTGGTGCTGCTCGCCGGGTGCTGGCGGCCCCAGCGCGAATCCGAGAGCTAACCGTTCAGCGATATCCGAGAGTGGAGGTACCGGGGCATGGGCGTGGACACGGCGGTAGCCGACACCGAGGAGCAGCGGGCGCTGGTCGAAGCGATCGGCGAGCTGCTGACCCGGCACTGGCCCGAGGGGGCGGCGCACAAGCAGATCAGCGACCCCGCCCATGTCAGCGAGTTGCCGCTGTGGGCGCGGCTGGCCGAGGTCGGGATCGGCGGGCTGCCCGTGGCCGAGTCCTCCGGCGGCTCCGGGGGTGGCTGGCGGGATCTCGCGGTGGTCCTGGAGGCATGCGGTGCCGCGGTCGCCCCCGTCCCGGCCGTCACCGCCGCCGGGGCGATCGGCGCCCTGGAGTCGGTGTCCGGCGCGCGGGCCGCGGAGTTGCTGAGCAGGGTGGCCGCGGGGTCGGCGGTACCCACCTTCGCCTGGACCGAACGTCCCGGCCTGTGGGGAGCCCGCGGCGGCTTCACCGCCTCGGACGTGCGGGACGGGACCGTCCGGCTCGCGGGGAGCGCCGACCTCGTGCTGACGCCGGAGGCGAACGTGATCTTGCTGCTCGCCGACGGCACGGACGGGCCGGTCCTGGCCGCGGTACCGGCGCCGTCCGGCGGAGTCGTCCTCGACCGTTGCGAGGGCCTGGACCTGCTGCGTCCGATCGGCACGCTCACCCTGGACGGTGCCGAGGGCGACGTGCTGGCCACCGGCGGACCGGCGCTCGCCGCGCTGCGCCGCAGCCTGGTGACCGGTGCCGCCGCGCTGGCCGCCGAGCTGGTGGGGCTCGCGGCCGGATGCCTGGGCGGCGCGGTGAGCCATGCCGCCGACCGTGAGCAGTTCGGCCGCCCGATCGGGTCCTTCCAGGCCATCAAGCACAAGTGCGCCGACATGCTGGCGGGCGTCGAGCTCGCCCGTGCGGCCGCCCGCCATCTCGCCGAGCGGCTGGACACCGGCGCCTCCCCGGATGAGCTGGACGACGCCGCCGCGCTGGCGCTGCTGGAGACCACGCGAGTGGCGCGGCGGGCATCGGCCGACTACATCCAGGTCCTGGGTGGCATCGGCTACACCTGGGAACACCGGGCGCACCTGTACTACCGGCGCGCGGGAGCGATGGCGCCTCTGTTCGGAGGGGAGGGAGCACACCGCCGCCGCCTCGATCCGACCCGGGCCGCCGCCACCACCACGGCGCCGTCCGCCGACTCCTATCCTGAGGGGTCACCGGCCGCCGAGCTGGCCGGCCACGTCGAGCGGCTGCTCCCCGAACACCACCGGA
Source organism: Actinomadura sp. SCN-SB (assembly GCF_043906805.1). Lineage (NCBI taxonomy): Bacteria > Bacillati > Actinomycetota > Actinomycetes > Streptosporangiales > Thermomonosporaceae > Actinomadura > Actinomadura sp. SCN-SB. The sequence continues at coordinate 99,699 of NZ_JBIMPP010000016.1, forward strand.
CGTGGGGCGAGGACGGCTCCTTCGCCGCCCGGCTGGACTGGCAACGCACCCTGCACCGCGTCGGCTGGATCGCTCCGCACTGGGCGAAGGAGTTCGGCGGGCGCGGGCTCGGCATCGTCGACCAGGTCGCCTGCGACCGGGTGCTGGCCGACTTCCGCGCCCCCGACCTGGCGGGAGTGCTGGGCGTCAACAACGTGGCGCCCACCCTCATGCGCTACGGCACCGCGGACCAGCAGCGCCACCTGCGCGCGATCCAGTCCGGCACGGAGGTCTGGTGCCAGGGCTTCTCCGAGCCGGGCGCCGGCAGCGACCTGGCCGGGCTGCGCACCCGCGCCGCGCTCGACGGCGACGAGTTCGTGATCAATGGTCAGAAGGTCTGGACCTCCGAGGGCATGGAGGCCACGCACTGCCTCCTGCTGGCCCGGACCGACCCGGACGCGCGGCCCCACCGCGGCATCTCCGCGCTGCTGGTCCCGCTCGACCTGCCCGGGATCACCCGGCGTCCGATCGTCCAGATCACCGGCGAGGGCGGCTTCGCCGAGGTGTTCTTCGACGACGTGCGGGTGCCGCGCTCGGCGCTGCTGGGCGAGTTGCACGACGGCTGGAACGTCACCATGACCACCCTCGGCTTCGAGCGCGCCGGGGTGATCATGATGGCCGGCCGGCTCGAGCGCGAGGTGCACGACATCGTCGCCGGGCTGGTCGGGCGCGAACTGGAGCCCTGGCTGCGTGACGCGCTCACCGACCGGCTCGCCGAGACCCGGCTGCTGGGGCTGCTGGGCAGCCGCGCGCTCGGCCGGATCGCCACGGGCGGTGCGCCCGGCGCCGAGCACTCGGTCATCAAGCTCGCCTGGAGCCTGGCCGCCCAGGCCGTGGGCCGGACCCGGCTGGACGCACTCGGCGCGGACGGCCTGCGTTCCGACATCGCCGGCGACGCCCAGCACGGTTACCTGCGCGTCCCGGCCACGGCGATCGCCGGCGGCACCACCGAGATCATGCGCAACATCCTCGCCGAGCGGGTCCTTGGCATGCCCCGCTGATGTCCGATGCCCCACCGACCGCCCGTCCTCGGACACCGCACACCCAGGAGAGCGCGACCATGGCCGAGACCACCCCATACGAGTCCCCCGCCCTGGTGATCAGCGAGTGCCAGCGAGGCATCCTGGACGCGGACCGGACGCTGTCCCCGGGCCTGGCCGAGCAGGCGGCCACCCGCGGGATCGTGGCGCGGACGGCCCGTCTCGCCCGGGAGTTCCGGGAGCGCGGGCTGCCGGTCTTCCACTGCGTGGTGGCGCACCGCCCCGACCGTGCCGGGATCGTGCCCAACTCCTATCTGGCGAAGATCGCATTGCGCCGCGACTACATGCTGGCCGAGACCCCGGACGTGGAGATCCCCGCCGAACTGGGCCCGGAGCCCGCGGACATCGTCAGCAGCCGGGTGACCGGCGCGACCGCGTTCTACGGCACCGACCTGGACGCGATGCTGCGCCTGCAGGGCGTGCGGACGCTCATCCTGGCGGGGGTGTCCACGAACGTCGCCCTGCCCGGCCTGGCCATGGAGGCGATCAACCGCGGCTACACCGCCATCCTCGCCGAGGACTGCACGGCGGGCGCGTCAGCGGACGCGCACCGCCAGATGATCGACAACCAGCTCGGCGTCCTGGCCCGGATCAGCACCGCCGACCAGATCGCCGGGCGGCTGCCTGACCGGGCCAAGCCTTCCTAATACGCATCATCCACCGCAGCTCAAGGGTGATGGCCTCCTCCGGTGAAGTGCGACAGCCTCGGCACCGGACGCTCGACGGTGCCCGGCACCCAGCCCTCTCGAAGTTTGCGCACGGCGACACCGTCCTCCCGCCAGATATGGCAGCTGCCGACGGGCAGCCCATCAGGGGACGGGACCTCGCCGGGTGCCCGGCGACGCGGGCCGGCCGCGGTCAGCATGCTCTGGACGACCACCGGCGCGATGTTCCGCGCGATCTCCTTCAGGTGTGAGCATCCGGCCGGGCCACCGAACCTGCGGTTCAGTTCCCGGGTGAAGCCCCTGCCCACCGGCATCCCCAGCAGCCCGGCGACGGCGCTGGTGATGAGCGGGCACTCCGCGTGCGGAAACGTGGCCATGTCCGCCACCGCGTCGACGACCACGAGATTGGGCAGGCTCACCACCAGCGACAGGCTCATCTGATGCACGTCCTCCGTACCGTCCGGGCCCTTGGGAACGGTGTCGTGCAGCCGTCCGGTCACGCGCAGGCGTTCCCCGTCCTCCAGGACCGATTCGAGATCGATGCTGCGCCGGTACACGGGCACGGCCGACCCTCCATCCATGACACACACCTTCCTTGGAGCCGTTGCCCCTCGATCACGATCGCCGGTCAGCCTCGCAGGTCGGCGAGCGCGGACCGCAGTGCGGCCATCCGGCGCTCCAGCGCCGCCCCCTCCACTCCGGTCGCCGCGCCCGCGGCGGCGAGCGCCTCGATACGAGCGCTCACCTCGGCGATCCGTGCCTCCAGGCGGCCCGCCGCCTCGACCTTGGTGAGGAGGTCCTGATCGGTCCAGTCGTCCACGGGCAGCTGCTCGACCGGCGCTTCGGCCGTTGCGGCCTGCTCGTTCCCGGGCGTGCCTGGCTCAGTCATGCTCATCGCTCCGTTCGGGTCTGCGCGAGACCGCCGCCCCGCACAGCATTCTTGATCGATTGATCTGTCTCCTGAGATCCTGGGTCAGGAAGCGCGTCGATTGCGGCATCCGGGCTCTCAGCCGGCGCCGGGAGCCGTGACCGGCGTCCCGTCCCCGGCGAACAGCGCGCCGAGAAGGTAGCCGGCGGCCTCCAGGACCATGCGGGGGGCCGCCGTGAACGCGCTGTCGGAACGCCGCGCGAAGCCTAGCTGACCCCAGGTTCCATAGTGGTCGACCAGGGGCACGGAGAGGAGTACCGGCAGCTTGGCGTCCGCCAGCAGCCGGGCCGTGGGCCCGTACCGACCGGCCGCCTTCCCGATGTCGACGTAGGCGCGGAGCTGGTTCGAGCTGACGGTGTCACTGGCCACGAACCGCTTGGCCAGCGGGATCCCGGACGCCACGGCCCGCTGCCACTCCGCCGGCATGCCCTGCTGTGCCACCAGGTGCAGGGCGTCGGAGCCCGCCCGCCGGGCGAACACGGCGGCGGCGTCGCACAGTCCCTCGGAAACGGCGATCTCCACCAGCGCCGCACAGGCCCGGTTCCGGTCGCCGGCACCGAGCAGCGCGTTGCGCAGCTTCCGCAGCTCACCCTCCAGCAGCGGGTCCGCGCCGTCGCGGCCGCGGTCGCCGTGCACGGGGTCATGGTCCGCGGCGAACTCCGAGACCGGCTGGACGAAGCAGTAGCCCGTGCCGCGCAGCGAGCGGATGAACCGCGGACGGCCGGGCACCTCGCCGAGCCTGCGGCGCAGCCGATTGACATGAATGCGCAGCGCGTTGCGCTCGTCGGTGTACTTCCAGCTCCACACGGCCTTGATGAGCGCGTGGTGCCGGACTACGACCTGGGCGTGCCTCATCAGGATGTGCAGCAGTTCGAACTGGGTGGGCGACAGGGTGACCGGGCGGCCGTCGACGGTCACCTTGCGCGCCCACAGATCCAGCCACAGCCCCTCGGCCTCCAGGTACCTCAGCCGCGGGGCGCTGGAAGGCACGTGGCGAGCCACGGCCACGACCGCGGCCCGCAGGAGGGATGGCTCACAGTCGGCGCCGACCACCATGTCCGCCCCCAGGTCCAGCAGCCGGGCCTGGGCGTCCGCACGGGGCGACAGCGCCAGGATCGGCGCGAGAGTCCGCGGCCGGACCGCGCCAGTGGCCCCCTCGCACCACGACGATGTCCGCCCCGCCAGCACGATCACCCGGAAGTTGCGGACCGAGGCCAGCCAGCGCGCCCGCTCGATGTCCTGCACGGGCACGCACTCCCAGCCACCGGCCGTGAGGATGCTGCCCGGACCGGCCGCGGCGCCGTCGTCCTCGCCGCATACCAGCGCGGTCCCCGGCTCCACCGAAGCCGTCCGGACAGATGGTGACGTGATGTCAGATGAAGCGGGAACTACATCCGTTGCCATGCGGTGTCCTCCGCCCTTCTGTAGCCACGGAACCCTTGCGGACTCTATTGATATGCGGTGCACGGCTAACTAGGAACATAGAGAGAAAGTGACAAAACCGTCAAGTATCAGCCATATACGGTGGAGAGGAGCGGCATGGGAACACCCGGACAGGAGGCGCGGGAGATCGCCTACCGCAAGCACGACGGCATCGCCCAGATCACGCTCGACCGGCCCGCCTCGCTCAACCCGATCTCGGCCCGGCCGGGCGGCACCCGTGACCAGATCCGGCGTGCGCTCGACGACGCCGAGGCCGACCCGTCCATCGGGGCGGTCCTGCTGAACGGGGCGGGCCGGTCGTTCTCGGCGGGCGGCGACCTGGCCGGCAACGCCCCGCGGGAGAGCGCCGCCGAAGAGTTCCGTTTCCAGGAGCGAGCCGACCGTTTTCACGACCGCATCCGGAGGTCACCGCTGCCGATCGTGGCGGCCGTGCACGGCCACTGCCTCGGAGCCGGACTCGTCCTGGCCGCCTGCTGCGATCTTGTGATCGCCGGCACCGGCGCCAGGATCGGGATGCCCGAAGGGCGGCTCGGGCTGGCCGGGGCGAGCGCGCTGGTCCCGCTGGTGGGACGCCAGTGGGCCAAGTTCCTGATCCTCACCGGCGAGCTCATCGACGCGGCGCTGGCCTGCCGGATCGGCCTTGTGACCGCCGTCGTCCCCGACGAGGAACTGGCCGGCCGCTCGCTCGACCTGGCCCGGCGGCTGTCCCGGATGCCGCGCGAGGCGACCACGCTGAACAAGCGTGCCGTCGACGCGGTGGCCGAGGCATCCGGGGACGCCGCCGGACGGGTGGCCGCGCGCGCCCACGACGCGCTGACGCTGGCGATGAGCGGCCTGGCCGCGGCGCCGGACGGCCGGTCGTTCGCCGAGATCAGGAAGTCGGAGGGAGTGCAGGGGCTCAAGGCCGCCCGCGACGCCCAGTACACCGAGCCATGGCTGCGTCCGTGAACCACCGGCGCCATCGTGCATGCCCCATTCCCGACGCCCCGATAACGCACATTGGAAAGATTTCCGACATGTTGCCCGGGCGAGACTCCAGCATCATGCGGATCGAGCGGCAGCGTCGCGCCGGGGGCCGTGAAACCGGATCACCAGCTCAGGGAAAACGGGTGCATGCATGACAACGAGCACAGAGGAAAGCGAACGGGTGCCGCCGGGCCGACGGCGCGAACCGCCGTCCCGGCCCAAGATCGTCGGCCATGGCGTGACCCGGGAGTACCTCGGGCCACAGGGCGGCGTCCAGGCGCTGGGCCCCTTCGACCTCACCATCGAGGAGGGCGAGTTCGTCTGCCTGGTCGGCCCGTCCGGCTGCGGCAAGTCGACCCTGATGCGCATCGTCGCAGGTCTCATCGCCCCCTCCGGGGGCGAAATCGAACTTCACCTCGATAATTCCGGTCCCGCGCCGATGTCAATGGTCTTCCAGGATTACGGAATCTTCCCCTGGAAAACGGTCGAAGCCAATATCCGGGTCGCCCTCCAGACTCGGAAGGTACCCCGCAAAGAGGCCCGGGAAAGGGCACGGATGTGGCTTGGGCGGATGGGACTCAGGGGCTTCGAGGACGTTTATCCGGGAACCCTCTCCGGCGGGATGCGGCAGCGCGTGGCGATCGCCCGCGCCCTCGCCGTGGAGCCGGAGATCCTGCTCATGGACGAACCGTTCGCCGCGCTCGACGCGCAGATGCGTCAGTTGCTCCAGGAAGAACTGCTCACCCTCTGCCAGGAGGACAACCGCACGGTCCTCTTCGTCACCCACAGCCTGGAGGAGGCGATCCTCCTCGGGGACAGGGTCGTGGTGATGACCGCCCGCCCCGGCGTCCTGCTGGACGACAAGCGGGTGCCCTTTCCCCGTCCGCGCTCCACCGGCATCCGCGACACCGCGGAGTTCGCCGGCCTGCGCGCCGAACTCTGGGACCACCTGCGCTCCCAGGTCGACCTCGCCCAGGCCGGGCCGCACGGCCCGGCCGCGACCAAGCGCGGGATCTCCCGCCCGGACCAGGAAGGCGACCGATGACCGCCCCCACAGTCACCGCCGCTCCGGCCGTGGTCCGCAGGACCCCGGGCCCGGCCGAGCGCGCGCCCCGCGCCCACCGGCGGCGGCGCCGCCTGGTCCAGACCGGGCTCGGCGCGGGGGTCCCGCTGCTCCTGCTGGTGCTCTGGCAGCTCGCCTCCGGCCTCGAATGGATCGACGCCCGGTCCTACCCGGCGCCGACCGCCATCCTCGACGAGGCCTGGACGATGAGCGGGCGCGGGGAACTGTGGCCCGACATCGGGGAGACCGCCTTCCGGATCCTGTCCAGCTTCGTCCTCGGTGCCCTGGTCGGTTTCCTGGTCGGCCTGGCCACCGGCCTGTCCCCCACCACGCGGGCGGCGCTGGAGCCGCTGCTCAACGGCCTGTACACGGTGCCCAAGCTGGCGCTGCTGCCGATCTTCCTGACCATCTTCGGGTTCGGGCAGCTGCCGCAGCTCATGGTCGTGGCCGTGACCGTCTTCTTCTTCGTCTGGATCTCCACCAGCGCCGCCGTCATCGCCGTGCCCGAGGGGTTCCGCGACGCGGGGCGGTCCATGGGCTTCAGCCGCTTGCAGATGTTCGCGCACGTCCTGTTCCCGGCCGCGCTGCCCCAGGTCTTCGTCGGGCTGCGGATCGCGGCAGGGGTGTCCGTCCTGGTCATCATCGCGACCGAGTTCCTGGTAGGCGAGAGCGGGCTGGGCTTCCTCATCTTCGATGCCCAGCGCCTCTTCCTGACCGCCCCCATGTACGTCGGCATCGTGTGCTCCGCGCTGCTCGGCGTCCTGTTCACCGCGGTCATCACGTGGATCGGGCGCAAGGCCTGCCCGTGGGCTCCCCGCGGCAACGACATCCAGCCCCGCTGACCCCCCGGAGACGACGACATGCGTCCGACGAAGAACAGGACCGCCGCCCTGCTTGTGGCCCTCCCCCTCGCCCTCACCGCCTGCGGCGGCGGTTCCTCCGGATCCGGAGCGGCGGGCCCCATCATCGCCCCGCCCACGGCCGCGGTCCCCGGATGCGGCGCGAAGGCCGCCACGGACCTCTCCAAGATCTGGCCCAGAGAGATCGCACGTTGTGACCGCGGCACGCCCGCTCCCCGGCCGCTCAAGGCCAAGACGAAGGTCGCCGTCGCCATCCCGGCCAAGACGGCCGACTACGCCCAGGCACTGGTGTGGGGAGTGGCGAGCGGCGAGTACGCCAGGGAGAATCTCGACGTCGAGATCAAGATCATGCCCTCGGCCAACACGCTGCCGCTGCTCGCGAACGAGAAACTGGACGCCACCTGGAGCACGCAGTCCGCGTTCTTCTTCAACGCGCTGAACGACGGCTTCGACATGCGGTGGGTGATGAGCGCCCACTACCCGCCGCCGAATGCCAAGGAAGGGCTCTGGGTCCGCAACGACCGGATCCGCACCGTCCAGGACCTGAAGGGCAAGACGATCGCCTCGCTGGTCGGGCCGGGCAGCTCGGTCGGCTACATCATCGACAACGAGCTGAAGAAGTCCGGGCTCTCGATCAAGGACGTCAAGCTGAAGCAGTTCGACGCCGGGTCGCTGGTGCTGGCCCTCAAGCAGGGCGCGGTGGACGCGGCGTTCCTGCAGTCCCCCTCCTGGTTCCAGATCAAGGACGATCCCGCGTACCGGCACATCGGCGCGAGCTGGACGGGTGAGGCCCTGTCCGGGCCGGTGTTCGGGCCTTCGCTGCTGCGTAAGAGGCCAGAGGCGGGGTTGGCCTTCGTCCGGGCTTCGATCCGGGTCTACAACACCTACTTCACCGGCGACTACCTGTCCGACAAGGCGTTCGTCGCCAGGCTGGCGCAGGCGATGGGAACCAAGCCCGAGGCGCTCACCCAGGCGGCGCCGCTGATGTGGGACTGGGAGATGCGCGAGCGTTCGATGGCCGGCCTGCAGAAGATCTTCCAGCAGGTCGGGGCGGTCCGTTACAAGGACCCCATCCCCGATTCCCGCTACATCGACCGCTCCTTCTATCGGGCCGCGGTCGGAACGGCTGCCAAGGCGCAGTGAGAACACCCGGGGGCGGCGGGCCGTGCATCCCTCCGCCCCCGGCGTGTCACCAGCTCACCATGGCCTCGCACGCCTGCTCCAGGAGGTCGGGACGTCCCTCGAAGTAGTGCGTCGCCCCCTGCACGAGCACGTGGTCCTTCCTGGCCACCTCGATGGCGTCGTACAGCTGCCGGAGAACGACCGGTGGGGCCCCGGTGTCCGCGGACCCGCCCACCACAAGCGTCGGCGTCCGGAGCTTGGGCAGCCAGCGGAGTGCGTCGCCGTTGGTCTCGTCCACCGACCACTGGTTGATCCACGAGCGCAGGCTCGTGTACCGGCCGAGGCCCGCCGGCAGGTAACCGGCGATCTCGGGCCTTCCCCACAGCGTGGTGCCGGCCTCCCTGTCACCGCTGTCCCGGTCGCCGGCGTCCACGGCCGGATCCAGAAACCGCAGGTCGGCGCTCGTGCCGTGGACGACGAAGGATATGTCGTCCAGGCCGTGCGGCCAGTTGCCGGGTGCAGTGATGCGGTTGAGCTGCCGCTGCGCCCACCTGGTGATGCGGCGGTTGCGGGCGAGTTGCGCCTCCCGGTAGCGGGCGATGAACTCCGCCGAGTAGGGCGGTCCGTTCTCCGGACTGAAGGCATCGAGCTCGGGATCACGGCCGAACGGCTCCGCCTCGTCGATGATGGCGGGATCGAGCCATTCCGCGGACAGGCGCGCCCGCGACGGGTGCGCCATGAACAACACGACCGAGTCGGCCGGTGGCAGCCCGGCCTGGGTGAGGTCCGGCCCCACCCCTCCGGGCGGTGCGGTCACCGTGGGGTGCTCGGCCTGTGCCTGGTAGTACGGAACGATCGAGCCGCCGCCGGAGTTGCCCACCAGCACGACGCGCTCGTACCCCCGCCGCCGCAGCAGGGTGATGGTCGCACCGATGTCCAGCAGGCAGTTCTCAATGTTCAGGTTCGCGTCACTGCCGACGTAGCGGGTGCACATGCCGACCGCGGCGACGCCCATGGACGCCAGCGTCCCGAGCGCGTAGTGCCCGAGGAAATTGGCGGTCGGGTGCACGATCAGAAGCGCGGTGCTGGGACACGTCCCCGTCCGCCGCACCTCCGAAGCCCAGATCGCGCCGGAGAGCCGGGCGACCCCTGAGAACACGTCGATCCGTCCCGACGACGGGACCGGCACCTCCAGCAGCCCGCGCTCCACACCGGACGGCAGCGGCATCGCGCCTCCTTCCTTCTCGATCAGGGCTTGACCAGGACGAGGGCGTCGACGGCGGAACAGCCGCCCGGCCCGCAGACCACCGGGTTGAGGTCGATCGAGGCCGCCCAGCCGGCGGCCCGCTCCATCAGGCGGGCGGAGGCCAGCACGGCGGCGGCGAGCGCCGGGCGGTTCCAGGCGCGGCCACCGCGCAGCCCGGCGAAGACGGTGTCGCGGCCCAGTTCGTCCAGCATCTCCTCGACGTCCCGGTCGTCCACGGGGATCGGACGGCCGGCGACGGTCCGGTTCAGCTCGACCAGCGTCCCGCCGAGGCCCGCGACGACGACGGGGCCGAGGTCGGTCTCGCCCTGGCAGCCGATGAACGCCTCCCCCTCCCCGGCGACCTGCACCTGGACCGCGATCGTCCGGGGCAGGCCGTGCCCGGCCGCGAGCGCGCTCAGTTCGGCTGCCGCGGCGGGCACCGCGTCCGGCTCGACGCCGAGCCGCACGGCGCCGTACTCGGTCCGGTGCGGGACGTCGGCGAGCTTGACCACCAGGCGTCCGGCCACGCCGGGCAGCCGGCCGGCCTCCCAGTCGCCTGGACGCTCCAGGACGGTCCATGGGGCCACCGGGATCCCTTCGGCTGCGAGCAGGCGCATGCTCTCGGCGAACGTGAGCATCGGTCCGGCCGCGCCCTCGATGATCCCCTCCGGCCGCGGGATCCGCGCCGTGCGGGCCGGGACGTCCCGGCGCCGGGCGGTCACGTGCCGGTGCATGCCATGGAGCCCGCGGAACGTCCCCTTCAGGCCCCGGCCGAACACGACGCCGTCACGGCCGCCGGCCGTCCAGGAGCCGATCCGGGAGTTCTCGACCGTCGTCATGACGACGGGCTTGGTCCCGGCCGCGGCGATGCCGCGCGCGGGGTCCAGGAGCATGGCGGCGCGCCGCTCGTCGTCCGGGCCCAGCCACCAGCAGACGACGACGGCGTCCACCTCGTCGCAGTCGTGGTAGGCGCGCAGGATCGCGGCGAGGGCGTCCGGATCGGTCATGGCGAACCCGGTGAGGTCGAGCGGGTTGACCACCTCGGCGCCCGGGACGAGCTTCCGGATCCGCGCGCCGATGCCGTCCAGCGGCGGGATCTCGATGCCCTCGTCGGCGACGGTGTCGCAGGCCAGGGCGGCGACGCCGCCCGAGGAGGCGAGCACCGCGACCCGCTCGACCGGCCGCCACGACCGGCGCGGGAGCCGGGCCAGCAGCGCCACGCCGTCGAGGAGGTCCTCGATGTCGCGCGCGACCAGGATGCCCGCGGCGCGCAGCGCCACGTCGTACACCCAGCTCTCGCCGGTGAGCGCGCCGGTGTGGGAGCGGACGATCTCCCGCGCCCGGGCGCCGCGTCCCAGCTTGAGCACGGCCAGCGGCTTACCGGCCTCCCTGGCGCGGGCCGCCGCCGCGAAGAACCCCGCGGGATCGGCGATCCGCTCGGCGATCACGGCGATGACCGTGGTGGCCGGGTCCGCGACCAGGTGGTCGAGGTAGTCCACGAGGGTCGTGACGGCCTCGTTGCCCGCCGAGATCGCCAGCCGCACCCCCAGGCCCCGCTCGCCCGCCGCGACCATGGCCGACCGCATCAGGTAGCCGCTGGAGGAGACGATCGAGATGCCTCCGGCGGGCACGTCCACAGGGGTACCGGTGAACAGGCTCACGCCGTCCGTGAGGTTGGCGAACCCCGTGCAGTTGGGGCCGCACACCGCCAGCCCGTCCCCGGCGGCGCGCACCAGCCGGTCCTGCAGGGCGCCTCCGTCCGGGCCCGCCTCAGCGAACCCGCCGGCGACGGCCACCAGGCCGCCGCAACCCAGCCGCGCCGCCTCCTCCGCCACCGTGACCGTACGCTCCGCGCTTACCAGCGACAACACCGCGTCGACCGGCTCCCCGATCGCCGACAGGTCGCGCACCGCCGGCCGCCCGTAGATCCGCTCGGCCGTGGGGTGGACCAGATGCAGCGTGACGGGCGCGTCGAGCAGGTGGCCGACCGCGACGTTCGACATCACGCGCCGTTCGCTGGCGCCCACGACGGCCACCGACTTCGGGCTCAGCAGGCGGGACAGGGACTCGGAATCGGGCACCTCGGCGGACCTCCTGGACGCAGGGGGGACGGGCGGCGTTCAGGCCGGGGCTGTAGTGGGGGTCGCGGGTGCGTCCGGGGGGAGGCCCAGCATCCGGATCGCGTTGCCTCGGACGATCTTGTAGACGGTCTCGTCGTCCAGGCCGGCCATCAGCTTCTCCGCGACCTCCTTGGTGCGCGGCCAGGTGGAGTCGCTGTGCGGGTAGTCGGTCTCGAAGGTCACATTGTCGCGCCCGACCTTGTCGATGGCGTCGATGCCGTGCTGGTCCTTGAAGAAGCAGGCGAAGACGTTCCGGTAGTAGTAGGTCGACGGAGGCTCGGGGATGGCCTTGGTGCCCGCCCAGCCCTGGTTGTCCTCCCACACGTCGTCCACCCGCTCCAGGACGTAGGGCAGCCAGCCCATCTGGCTCTCGGCATAGGCCAGCTTCAGCGTGGGGTGGCGCACCAGGACGCCGGAGAACAGGAAGTCGACCAGCGACGACATCGAGTTGCCGAACGCGAGCGAGGCGGTGACCCCTGGCGGGGCATCGGACGAGGTCGCGGGCATCCTCGAGGACGAGCCGATGTGCATGCACACGACCGTGCCGGTCTCGGCGCAGGCCGCGAAGAAGGGATCCCAGTATCCGGAGTGGATCGTCGGCAGGCCGAGGTGGAAGGGCAGCTCGCTGAAGCACACGGCGCGCACCCCGCGCTCGGCGTTGCGCCGCACCTCCGCCACGGCCAGATCGACGTCCCACAGCGGGATCAGGCACAGCGGGATCAGCCGCCCGCCCGAATCACCGCACCACTCCTCCACCATCCAGTCGTTGTAGGCGCGCACGCAGGCCAGGCCGAGCTCCTTGTCGGCGCCCTCGGCGAAGGTCTGGCCGCAGAAGCGCGGGAAGGTCGGGAAGCACAACGACGCCTCGACATGGTTGAGATCCATGTCGGCCAGCCGCGCGGCCGGATCGTGGCAGCCGGGACGCATGTCCTCGTAGGTGATCGGCGTCATGGTCATCTCCTCCGGCGGGAGGCCCACAGCGGCGACCATGCGCTTGTGGGTGTACACGAGGTCCTCGTACACCCAGCAGTCCACTTTGACCGGGGAGTCCGCGTCGAACTCCTCCCGGTAGGCCGCGGCGCCCGCGAACTCGATCGCCCTGATCCCGCGCCGCTCCACCCTGGGACCGCGGTCACGCAGCCGCGCCGGAAGCCACCGTTCCCAGACGTGCGCCGGCTCGACGACATGGTCGTCCACACTGATGATCTCGGGTAGCTCCATGGTCACGATGGTGCCACCGGGCGCCACGCCCAGCATGTCGGCCGGATGTCGGATGGTCCCTCTCCGGACCGGCCGACATCTCGCCGACATGAACCAGCCCGTACGGTCGCGGAGGAACACGCCTTCAAGCGGGCTCGCGCTCGTGCCGGGCCGGCTCGCACAGGAACCGAGGGGAGCCGAGGAATGGTACGGACGACACCCGCCGCCGCGACGGTGGGCGCGGCATCGGCGCCGACCCCGCGGATGCTCAGCCACCTGGCGTACGTGACACCCGACGCCGAGGCGACGGTCGACTTCTACACCCGCGTCATGGGCATGGAGTTCGTGCTGGCCGTGATGGACGACGAGGTGCCCTCGACCGGCGCGCCGATTCCCTATTTCCACATCTTCTTCCGCCTGGGCGACGGGTCCACCCTCGCCTTCTTCGAGGCGCCCGGGGTGCCTCCCCGCCCGCCCGCGCCGCACCCGGCGTACGACACCTTCGACCATCTGGCCCTCCAGGTCGACTCCACCGCGGAGGTGGACGCCTGGCGGGACCGGCTCACCGGGATGGGCCTGGAGGTACTCGGACCGGTCGACCACAAGATCATCTACAGCGTCTACTTCCGCGACCCGGTCAACGGCCTGCGGCTGGAGATCACCACACCGCTGGTCCCCGACTGGAACGACCGGTCCGAGTCCGCCCGGGCCGCGCTGGCAGACTGGTCGCAGGCCAAGCGGCGGGCCCGTGAGAACGGCACCGCGAGCGCCGAGGAGGCGCTCGCCGTCATCTCCGCCCGCCGTCACCGCGACGGCTAAGGATTCGAGGTAGGGGTATGCGGGACGGCATCGGTCACGGCACACGGTCCCTGCATCCACGCCACGGGCCACATGATCCGACCACGGCGACCCCACCGCAGCGCCGGGGGGCGCTGCGGCGCACCACGACCATCGATCTGCTGCGCCCGGCCGGACTCGACGGTGACGTGATCGTGGACGGGCGGGGCAGGGACCTGCTGCTGGCGGGCGACGGGCGTGCCCGCGTGGTGGGCGAGTCGGGGGTGCGCGCCCGTCTCGACTTCATGGGTGGCTGCGCGCTGCTTGAGATCGAGACCGACCCGCCGGTCGACGCGATCCAGGAACTGCTGGGCGCCGCCGTGGCCTCGGGGTTCCGCGCCAAGGTGGGTGCGGCGGTACCGGAGGAGGCCGCCGGCCGGACGCTGCTCCACCTGCTGCTGGACGACATGCCGGGGGCGGTTCTGGTGAGCGGGTACGCATTGCACACGGGCGGCGGCGCCCACGACATGCGGGCCGACCGGGCCGCGCAAGAGGCGTTCCTGGCCGGGCGGGCGAACCTGTGCGCCGGTTTCGCCACCGACGCGACGATGCTCTCCGAGCTGGCCGAGACCGGGATCATGCCGATGCCCCAGGGTCCCGCGGCACCCGCGCTGGAGTCGCCCGAACACCCGCCGGCCTGGCATGATCATGGCGAGCTGCCGCCCGGCGGGATCCGCAGGCGGCGGCGGATGGACGTGCTCGGCGAGGGCGAACGGCTACGCGTCGACGCCATGTTCCGCGACACCCACCGGGACCCGGCCGGTGTAGAGACGATCATCCATGAATACGTCATGACGGCCGAGATCGACCGGGCGGACCTGCGCGTCCTGTCGATCGACGCCACGCCGAGGGTGCTGCCGTGGGTGGAATGCCCGCGCGCGGCGGGCAGCGCGCAGTCCCTCGTCGGGCAGACCGTGCACGAACTGCGGACGTGGGTACGGGCGCGGCTGCAGGGCACCGCCACCTGCACCCACCTCAACGACCTGCTGCGCTCGCTGGCCGACCTCGACCGGTTGGAGAGCGAGCTTGGGGACGGCGCGGGCTCCGGGCTCAGCTGAACTCGTAGTCGCCGGGCTCCGGACGGCGCGTCATGCGCCAGAACTCCAGGGTGGTCAGAGGCCAGTTCTGGGTGACGCGCCCGGCGGCGTTCTTGTACCAGCTCCGCACTCCCGGAAGGCCGAAGGCCATGCGGGCGCTCGCCTCGTCCACTCGCGAGCAGAACCCGTCCAGGGCCTCCTGGCGGCACTCCATGGTCCGGTACGGGGACTGCAGCAGCGTCTTCAGGCACTCCAGGACGTAGTTCACCTCCAACTCGGAGAACATGACGATGCTGCCGTTGACCACCAGGTTGGTGTTCGGGCCGTAGAGCAGGAACAGGTTCGGGAAGTTCGGCACGGTGATGCCGATGTGGGCGCGCGGGTCACCCGCCCACTGCCGGTGCAGATCGGCGCCGCCGCGCCCGGTGACGGTCATCCCCGGCAGGAACATCGAGGCTTGGAAGCCGGTGCCGTAGATGATGACGTCGGCCTCGTGCAGCGTTCCGCCGGCGGTGACCACACCCCGCTCCGCGATCTCGGCGATCGGCTCGCTGATCAGGGTGACGTCGTCGCGCTTGAGGGTGCGGGCCCAGGCGCCGTCGTCGCGGAGCATGCGCTTGGCGTACGGCGGGTATTCCGGGACCGCCTTGGCCAGCAGGTCAGGGCGCCCGTCGTACTCGCGTTCGAGGTGGGCCACCAGAGCTTCGCGCAGGGCGTGGTTGAGCGCCGACACCGACCCCTTCTCCCGCCATTCGGGATCGACGAGGCAGTACCTCCGGCGGCCCTCCACGTTGTTCCAGAACTGCTGGAAACGGAACCACCGGTGGTAGTGCGGGACGTGCTCGAGCAGGTGCCGCAGGCCGGGGCGGAGGGGGGCACGGTAGGCCGGGGTGGGCATGATCCACGGCGGCGTCCGCTGGAATACCAGCAGTTCGGCTGCCATCTCGGCGATCTCGGGGACGACCTGGAACGCGCTGGCACCCGTGCCGATCACCGCGACCCGGCGTCCGGTCAGGTCCACCGCGGCGTTCCACCGGGCGGTGTGCCAGGACGGCCCGCGGAACCGGTCCCGGCCGGGGACCGCGGGGTAGGCGGGCTCGTTCAGCTGGCCGACGGCGCTGATGACGGCCTCCGCCTCCAGGGTCTCGGTGCGGCCGTCGCGGTCCTGGAGGCGCACCCGCCAGAGCCCGCAGGCCTCGTCGAACGTGGCGGCCAGCACCCGGGTTCCCAGGCGGATCGACTCGCGTAGCCCGAGATCGGTGGCGGCCTGGCGGAAGTACTCGAGGATCGACTCCCGGGTCGAGTACTGGTGGGGCCACACCGGACGCTGCGCGAACGAGTAGCTGTAGGAGTAGTTGCTGGTGTCGAGCCGGCAGCCGGGGTAGCGGTTCTGCCACCACACCCCCCCGACCTCGTCGTTGCGCTCCACCACGACGAAGGGAATGCCCGCACTCCGCAGCTGGTGAGCGGCGGCCAGACCCGACATGCCCGCGCCGATGATCACGACGCGGAACGTCCGGTCGGGGGCGACGGTGCTCTTGTGCCAGGCGGCGGTGTCCCCCTCGGAAGTGAGGCCGAGTTGGTGGCGGAGCAGTGGCAGGTACTCGTCGTCCATCGGGCCGGTGATGAACTCCATCATCCGGCGCAGCCCGGCCTCGGACGGCGGCTCGGGTGATGGGCGCCCGCGCCCGGCCCAGGAACGGAGGGTACTGGCGGCGAGCCGCCTGGCCTGCTCCTGGGCTTCCTGCGAGAGACCGCCCTGGGGTTCCACGCCCAGCGGCGTCGATACCACCGAGGGGCGCAGTTCCTCGCGGAGAATGGACAGGTCGCCGGTGACCTGCGCGAGGGCGGGCAGCAGCGATGGCAGGTCGGCGTCGTGGAGCGCGGTTTCCAGCTCTGCCGTTCCGGAGGTCATCGGCGGGCCTCGTCCGGCCCGGCGGCGCACATGAGGTCGCAGACCTCGCCCGCCACGGCGTCGAGGTCGGCGGCGCGGCAGGCGGCGGCCACGTAGCGGTCCGGCCGCAGGACGATCATCTCGTCCTCGGGACGGGCCAGCAGCAGGTCGCGGAAGTGGCCGTCGATGTCATGCAACTCGGCCTGCTCGATCTTGCCCGGGTCCGGCAGGCCCGCCGAGTCCGGTCGTGGGACGGGGACACGACGGCCCGGCGGGGGCGGGGACACCCGCACGAGTACGGCGCCCTGGTGGGCGAGCCGTGCGAGAGTGTCGTCCGACAGGTGCTCGGACGGGTCGCCGGTCAGCCCGAGCACGGCGATCGAGGAGCCGAGGACGTCGTCGAGCCGCCGTCGCCGCCCGTCCTCGGTGAGCATCCAGGGCTGCCCGAAGAGGCGTCCGACCTGCGAACCCTTGTGTCCCGTGCCCGGTCCCGCCACGACACCGGTCGTGTAGCGGGGCGCGGGCTTGTACTTCATCTGCAGGATGTAGTCGCGGGCGCCCGGGACCTTCTGCACCCCTCGGAAGACCATGTCCCGCACGGCCTCGGTGGCGCGGTTGCGCGGCTGGTACATGCGTCCCATGCGGGTGGCGAACGACACCATCGTCTCGGCGTGCCCGCGGCGTTCGGCGTCGTAGGTGGCCAGCAGCCCGGCCCCGCACCGCCCCGACGTCACCGCCGCCAGCTTCCATGCCAGGTTGGTCGCGTCCCGGATGCCGGAGTTCATGCCCTGTCCGAAGAACGGGGGCTGGAGGTGAGCCGCGTCCCCGGCGAGGAAGACATGGCCGTTCTGGAAACGGGCGGCGATGCGCGAGTGGTGCCAGTAGACCCTGGCGCGCAGGATCTCCGGTGTGGGCAGCCCCCGGTAGAAGGGGGCCAGAAGTTCCCGGACGGCGGCGGGCTCGGTGATCTGTTCCTCGCTCTCGCCGGGCAACAGCTTGAACTCGAAGCGGCGGTGACCGTAGGGCAGCGGGATCGTCATCGAGGGCCGGCGCGGATGGCAGTAGACCGCGGAGTACGGGGCCTCCCAGGCGTCCTCGCCGACGTCGACGACCAGCCATTGGGTGGGCGCGGTACGGCCGAGCAGTTCGATGTCGGCCGCATCCCGTACGAAGCTGCGTCCGCCGTCGGCGCCGACGGCGAACCGGGCGGTCACCTGGACGTCTCCCCCGTCGTCCGCGGACCGGCCGCGAGCGGCCAGGCGCACGCCGTCGCCGTCGGGCTCCAGCCCGACGATCTCGGTCTCCGGCCGGAGGGTCACGTGGTCGAAGCGGTCCAGGCCGCGCCGCAGGGACGCCTCCATGAGGGGCTGGAAAAACAAGTTGCGGCGCGGCCAGCCGTACGGGCGCGCGCTCGGTCCGACGTGGGCCAGCACACGCCCCCGCGAGTTGTGGTATCGGATCGGGGCGTTCTGGATGCAGTCGGCCAGGATCTCCTCCGCCAGCCCGGCCGCCTGAAAACCGCGCAGTGACTCGTCGTCGACGGCGACGGCACGGGGGTGGTCGAGCGGCCCCGCTTCGCGATCCAGGACGGCGGTTCTGACGCCGTAGGTCCCGAGAAGGTTGGCCAGCGTCAGCCCGCAGGGGCCGGCACCGACGACCGCCACGTCCACCTCGATGCGCACCCTGGGGTCCTCCTCGGCGGCCGGGTCCTGTGATATGAACACTATGTCAGAACATTAGAGAATTACGGGCAGACCGTCAATATGAAAACCGCTTCACCGCAGAGTAGTGCACGATAACTCACCGAGAAGATATGAATGGATCGTAAGATCCGGGGTTGGGAAGGGGAGTCATGGGACGGCTCGAAGGCAAGGTCGCGCTGATCACGGGTACGGGCGGCGGGCAGGGTCGCGCCGCCGCGCTCCGCTTCGCGGAGGAGGGCGCGGTCGTCATCGGATGCGACGTCGACACCGAGGCGAGCGAGGAGACGATCGCGCTGGTCCGGAAGGCCGGACGGGAGATGACCGGCTCCGCCCCGGTCGATCTCGGCGATAGCGAGCAGGCGCGGCGATGGGTGGAGGAGGCCGCCGCGGCCCACGGCCGGCTGGACGTCCTCTACAACAACGCCTCGGCGGCCCGGTTCGGGCCGATCTCCGACTTCTCGGTCGAGGACTGGCACTTCACCATCCGCAACGAACTCGACCTGGTCTTCTACACCACCAAGTACGCCTGGCCGGCCCTCGCCCGCACCGGTGGCGTCATCATCAACGTCGGATCCACCGCGGGCCTGGTCGGCGCCCGGCACACCGCCAAGACGGCGCACAGCGCGACCAAGGGCGCCGTGATCGCCATGACCAGGCAGCTCGCCGCCGAGGGAGCCGAGCACGGGATCAGGGCGGTCTGCATCAGCCCCGGCGCCATCGAGACTCCGGGCACCGCGAGCTTCTTCGCGGATCCGAAAGTGCGCGAGGCGCTGCTGGCACCGCAGCTCGTCCAGCGGACCGGGCGGCCGGAGGACATCGCCGAACTGGCCGTCTACCTCGCCTCCGACGAGTCGGGCTTCGTCACCGGCACCAACTTCGTGGTCGACGGCGGCCTCACCGCCCTGTGAGAATCCGCCCGGGGCGGCGTGCTCACAGGCCGCGGTTGCGGCGGGCGTGCTCCAGCTGCGGGACGTGGTTGCGCTCGTACTGCTCGATCCACTCCTGCGGCAGCGCCTGCCAGGCCGGGCCGATCCGCAGCCGCTCGCCGGTGCCGAACCGTTCGGCCGCCACCACGTCGGCGAGGAAGATGGTGCTCTCGTCGGCGTCCAGGCTGCCCACCACCCGTCCCTCGACGTAGCTGAGCGCGTCCAGCAGGATGGGCGCGCCGGTGACGCCTGGCTTGGTGGCGAACGGGGCGAGCTTGTCGCCGTCCCGGCCGGAACTGCCGCCCAGGCCCATGATGATGGCCAGCGAACGCTCCAGCGCCGGCTCGGGGGTGGCCGCCAGCAGGTGCATGGCGAACACGCCGGAGCGCGTCACCATGTCGTGCGTCAGGTTGTACTTGGTCAGGCTGATCGTGACGCGCGGCGCCTCCGGGACGATGGCGGCCGAACCGGCCGACAGCGAGATCAGCCCGTTGGCCCGGCCGCCGTCCACGGTCGTCACCGCGACCGGGAACGGGCGCAGGCCCGACAGGGTGTAGTCCGCGGCGGCGAGGTCCAGGGTCATTCCGGTCTCCTTCGTCCAGGGTGGGTCGGCCACACGACCCGGCTACAGGCCAAGGGGAACGGTCCCGATGACCCGGTCTTCCTCCAGCCGGCGCAGTTCCCCGGCGGTCAGCCCGAGCTCTCCGCGCAGGATCTCCTCGTTGTGCTCTCCGAGCAGTGGAGCGGGCGCCCGATGCGGCTGGTCAGGGACGTGTGAGAACCGCATCGGCCATCCCGGGTACAGCTCGGGCCCCATGACGGGATGCGGCAGTTCCTGGTAGTAGCCGCGCGCGGTGAGCTGGGGATCGGTGTGGAAGTCGTCGGCCGTGGTGACGACGGCGGCCGGGACACCGTGTTCCAGCAGCAGGCCGGCGAGCTTCTCCGCGGGAGCCTCCGAGGCCCACGCGCCGAGCGCGGCGTCGAGCGCATCATGCCGCTCATGTCGTCCGGCCACAGTCTCGAGAGCCGGATCGCGAGCCCAATCGGGATCGCCCAGGGCGGTGCGCAGCCGCTTCCAGTCGGCGTCGTCGCGGACCGACAGGGCGACGCGACGGCCATCGGACCCCACGTAAGCACCCTGCGGCGCGAAGACGCTCGAACGGTTGCCGTTCCGGCCCGGCGCGTGGCCGGTCAGTGCGTACTCGATCACGGGGTCGGCGCCCACGCAGGCGCCCACCTCGATCTGCGGCACCTCGATCAGCTGCCCCTGCCCGGTGCGCTCACGGTGCCTCAGCGCCGCCAGCGTGGCAACGACGGCGTGCAGCGCGACCGCCGGATCGGTGTAGCCGCCCGGCGAGGTGGGCGGACCACCCGCAGGCCCGGTGAGGGCGGCCTGCCCGGACACCTGCTCGAACGGGTTGCCCCAGCCCACGAAGTCGCGCCACGGGCCCTCCAGGCCGTAGCCGGGCATCCGCACCATGATGATGCCCGGGTTGATCTCCCGTACCCGTTCCCAGCCGAGCCCGAGGTGGTCCATGACCCGGGCGGCGTAGTTCTCGGCGATGACGTCGGCCGAGGCGATCAGCCGCTCCAGCGGCTCGCGTCCCTCGGGCCGGGAGAGGTCGAGGGTGAGACCCCGCTTGTTGAGGTTGACCGGACGGTGCCTGCCGCCCTCGTACCAGCGCTCCCCCAGCTGCGGGGCGGTCATGTTGTAACGGAAGCCGTCGGGCCGCTGCACCGACTCGACCTTGATGACATCGGCGCCCATGGCGCCGAGGTAGGTGCCGTGCGCGCCGCCCGCCCAGAACGTCCCCAGGTCGAGGACCCTGACACCGGCCAGCGGCAGGTCGTTTCCGGATGCGGGAGCCTCGCTCGCGACCCGGTCGTGGGCGTCCAGGTCGCCGAGCAACTCGGCGTTGTGCTCGCCCTTGGCCGGGGCGGGACGGCGGGACCTGGCCGGGGTCGCCTCCAGCCGCCACGGGAAGGACGGGCGCACGAAGGGCCGTCCGCCGCGCTCCTCGCGCACGAAGAACTCCCGCTCCCGCCAGTGTTCGGCGTCCACGATCGAGGCGCCGTCGTGTACCGGGACAGCCGGGATCCGTAGTGCCTGGCAGACCGTGACCACGTCGATGACGGACAGGTCCGAGAGCCACGCCTCCACCCGCCGTTCGAAGTCGTCCCGGTCAGGTCCGCCCTGCCGCAGGTCCTCGCGGCGCTCTGCGTACTCCGGCGCCCCGACCAGCTCGCACACGTCCTGCCACTGCTGGCCGGTCAGGATGTTGACGCCGACCCAGCCGTCACGGCAGCGGCGCACCCCCAGCAGGACGCTCTCGGCGGACAACGGCTTGCGCCCGAGCCGCTTCAGGACGGCGTTGGTGATGGTCGGGAAGGTCAGGATGGAATGCGCGCACTCCATCATGGAGACGTCCACGTCCTGCCCACGGCCGTTCCTGCGCGCGCCGTGGTAGGCGGTCAGCGCGGCGGCGGCGATGTATCCGCCCGCGACCAGTTCCAGATAGCGCCCGCCCACCTGAACGGGCTCCGGCCCGCCGCGCGGTGCTACCACGCCCGCCGCGGCCTGGAGCGTGAACGGCGTCGCCGGGCGGTCCCGGTACGGGCCGTCCTGGCCGAAATCGGAGACCCGGACCACGCTCAGGCCGGGATGGCTCTCGCGCAGGTCGCCGGGGGCGAGGCCGATGGCCTCAAGGCGTCCCGGCCCCAGGTTCTCGATGAGGATGTCGCAGCCGCGCACCAGGCGGCGGACGGCTTCGGAGTCGGCTTGCAGGTCGACCGTCACGCCGCGCTTGTTGGCGTTGACGTACTCGAAGAGCCCTCCGTACCGGCGCTCCCGGTCGTCGGGGTGGAACGGCCCGGCGGCCCGCAGCGGATCGCCCTCGGGGTCCTCGACCTTGACCACGTCCGCACCCAGGTCCGCCAGCAGCCGCGCCGCGTACGGCACGGCCACGTCACGGCCCAGCTCCACCACCCGCAGTTGAGCGAGAGCGCCCGGCGTTTCCTCCGCCATCAGGTCTTCCCTTCCTTTGTGCCGCCTGCGACCCCTCGTGGTGGGTTCAGCCGAGCAGGTCGCGGGCGATGACCATGCGCTGGATGTCGGTCGCGCCTTCACCGAGCCGCTTGACCCGCAGATCCCGGAACCACCGCTCCAGCGGGAGCTCCTGGGAGACGCCGAGCCCGCCCAGGATCTGCATGCACCGGTCCACCACGCGGAAGGCCGCCTCGGTGGCGTGCAGCTTGGCGATCGCCGCGTCGGTCCGGACCGCGCGGCCCAGGTCGGCGTTCCACGCGGCCTGGTAGATCAGCAGCCGGGCGGCGCGCAGCTCGATCTCGCTGTCGGCGATCATCCACTGCACGGCCTGGCGGTCCTTGAGCCGGACGCCGAAGGTCTCCCGCTCGCGGGCCCAGTCGATCGCGATCCGCAGCGCGGCGTCGGCGATGCCCACCGGCCCCGCGCCGTACACGATCCGGCTCGCGACCAGGAAGTCGCTGGCGAGCTCGAACCCCTGGCCCTCCGCGCCGATGAGGTTGGCGGCGGGCACCCTGACGTCCTCGAAATGCAGGACGTGCGGGGAGAACGAGGTGAGGACGCCGATCGGCCGGGTGGTCAGGCCGGGCGTGCCGGTCTCCACCAGCAGGCAGCTGATGCCGTCCCGGTCACCTTGCCGTCCGGTGCGCACGTAGACCACGCCCCAATCGGCGCCCGTCACATGGCTGGTCCACATCTTCTCGCCGTTGATCACGTAGTTGTCGCCGTGCCGTTCGGCGCGGCAGCGGATCGCGCGGACCGGGTCGGATCCGCCGGTGCTCTCACTGATCGCGGTGAACGCCTTGCCCGGCGCGCCCTCGATCATCGGCCTGGCGTACCGGTCGAACAGCTCGGGCGAGGCCTGGAACAGCACGCTGGGCGGGTCGCCGCCGAACGCGCCCAGTGCCGGGAAGTAGGCACCCATCCGGCACTTGGCGGCCTCCTCGGCGACCACCACCTGCCCGAGCACACCCAGCCCCGCGCCGCCGAACTCGGCAGGGGTGCGCAGCGCCCACAGGCCCATGCGGCGGGCCTTCTCCTGCAGCGGCGCCAGGCGGCCGGCGTCCAGGCCAGTGGCGTCGTGCGGAAGTTCCTCCTCCAAGGGCGCGACCTCGTTGCGCATGAATCGCCGGACGGTGTCGCGCAGCTCGACCAGCTCGTCGGGCAGCCGCCAGGCGCCGAGCGGCGGCTCCTGGCCGGTGCGGGGGGCGTCGTCAATGGTCATGACGGCACCGACGCGGCCACGCCCATGCCGGTGATCCAGTCGGGCACCGGCTCGTAGGCCACAGTGGCCAGCGCGCCGCCGCCCGCCGCCGCGGCCGCCAGCCAGGTGCGCACCTCATGACCGCCCGCGCCCGCCCGCTCGGTGGCGTGGTCGACCAGGTCGGCGAGGGCGTTCCGGTCGTCCTCGGCGAGGGCGGCCAGCACCGCCCGGTCCCAGTCAGGACGGATCTTGAGCCGGGCGGCGGGGAGCCCCTCGGCGATCAGACGGGCCCGCTCCTCGTCGCCGAGATCGTGCGCCGCCGCCTCCATGCTGGGCGGCGAGTGCGACAGCCCGCCGCTGCCGATGATCAGCGTGCGGCCGGGCAGGGTGTCCAGGAACTTCCCGACCGCGCCGCCGAAGGCCTGCACGCGGGCGGCGCCCGGCAGTGGCGGGGTCGCGCAATTGATCGCTACCGGGACGACCGGGACCGCGTCGATACCTCCGAGGAGGCGGCGCAGCGGCTGAGCGAAGGCGTGGTCCAGTTCCACTCCGCGACACACGCCGATGTCGTATCCGGCTGCGAGCAGGTGCTCGGCCAGTTCTCCAGCGAGCGCGGCGGGCACGTCCAGCTCGCCGCTCGGATGCCCACCCTCGGCGATGATCCCCGCCGAGAGCGAGACCGCGAACGCCGGCACCACCTGCACGAAGGCGCGGCGGTGGTCACCGCCGAAGACGACCGCCCGGTCGGGGGCGAACTCCGTCACGATCCGGCGCGCCTCGGCCAGGCCCGCCCGGAAGCCCGATCCCTCGACCTCCTGGACGTCGCGCTCCATGCCTGGGCTGTGGCTGGTGCACACCACCAACTTCTGTGTCGCCACCGGCTCAGCCCAGGACGAACGGGTCACGGGTGTTGCCGGTGGTCTCGATCCAGACGGCCTTCTCCTCCAGGAACTCGTTCAGGCCCTCGGCCCCGTTCTCGCGGCCGAACCCGCTGTTCTTCACGCCGCCGAACGGCATCGCGTAGTTGAGAGTCCGGTAGGCGTTCACCCAGACCGTCCCGACGCGCAGTGCCCCGGTCACCCGGAACGCGCGCCGGAGGTCGGACGTCCACACGCCCGCCGCCAGGCCGTACCGGGAGTCGTTGGCGATCGCGACGGCCTCGGCCTCGTCCTTGAACCGCAGGACGCCGAGCACCGGCCCGAAGATCTCGTCCTGGCAGACCGCCGAGTCCGCGGACACCTCGGTGACGATGGTCGGCTCGACGAAGAGCCCGCCCAGCCCGCGATCCCCGCCGCCGGAGCGGATGGTCGCGCCCTCGGACCGGGCCGCGTCGATGTAGCGGCGGATCTTCTCCAGCTGGCCCGGGAAGCAGATCGGCCCCATCTCGGTGGCCGCCTCCTTGGGATCGCCCATCACGATCGTCTCGGCGCGGGCGGCGATCCGCTCCACCATCTCGTCGTAGACCTCGTCGTGGACGAGCGCGCGGGAACCGGCGATGCAGGTCTGGCCCGATGCGGCGAAGATGCCCGCGATCACCCCGTTGGCGGCGGCCTCCAGGTCGGCGTCGGGGAAGACGATGTTGGCCGACTTGCCGCCCAGCTCCAGCGTCGCGGGCGCGAAGTGGGCCGCCGCGGCGCCCGCCACGGCGGCGCCCGCGGCCTCCGAGCCGGTGAAGGACACCCGGTCCACCCCGCGGTCGGCGACCAGCCACTCCCCGACCTGCCGGGAGGCGCCGCTGACGGTGTTGAACACCCCGGGCGGGAAGCCCGCCCGTTCCAGCAGTTCGGCGAAGCGCAGGATCGACACCGGCGCGTGCTCGGACGGCTTGGCCACCATCGTGCAACCGGCGGCCAGCGCCGGGGCCAGCTTGAAGGTCAGCAGGAGCAGCGGGGAGTTCCACGGCAGGATCGCCGCGACCACCCCGGCCGGTTCCCGGGTGACGTAGCCGAAGAAGTCGGGCCGCCCGGTGTCGACCACCCGGCCCTCGATCTTGTCGGCGAGCCCGGCGTAGTAGTCGTACCAGGCGGGAAGCCCGCGGATCTGGCCGGACATCTCGCGCAGCAGCTTGCCGTTGTCGCGGGTCTCGCACAGCGCGAGCTCGTCGGCGGACTCGGTGATGACCTCGCCCAGCCGCCGCAGGAGCCGGGCGCGCTCCCGGCCGGGCATGGCGCCCCAGTCGCCTTCGAAGGCCGTGCGCGCGGCACGCACCGCGTCGGCCACGTCCTCCCGGGTGGCCTCGGCCACCTCGGCCCACGGCTCCCCCGTGTAGGGGTCGATCGAGGTGAAGGTGGACGCGCCGGGACGCTTCTCCGCGCCCACCGTCATCGCCAGGCGTTCCATGGTCTATCTCCATCTCCTCATTGGGACGGGCCGCGGTCCCGGTACCGGGCTGCGAGGTCTTCCGAGCCCTTGGCCAGGAGCGTGACGTCGGCCCCGACGAGCACGAAGCGGGCGCCGAGGCCGAGCAGGTGCCGTGCGCGGTCCTCCTGAAAGGCGTTGACCCCGGCCACCGCGCCCAGCCCCGCCACGGTCTCGATCGCCTTGTCGACGGCGGCGACCACGTCGGGGTGGTCGGGCCTGCCGAGATGACCCATGGACGCGGCGAGGTCGGCCGGGCCGACGAACACCCCGTCCACGTGCTCGACGGCGGCGATCTCGGGCAGCGCACCCAGCGCGCGTTGGGACTCGATCTGCACCATCAGGCAGATGCCCTCATCGGCGCGGCCGAGGTACCCGGGGATCCGGTTCCAGCGCGAGGCCCGCGCCAGCGCGCTGCCCACACCCCGGATCCCGTCCGGCGGGTAGCGGGTGGCCCGCACCAGGTCCGCCGCCTGCTCCGGCGACTCGACCATGGGGACGAGCAGGTTCCGCACGCCCAGGTCGAGCAGTTGCTTGATCAGCACCGCGTCGCCGGCGGGCGGCCGGACCACGACGTGCACGTCGTACGCCTCACACGCCTGCAGTTGCGGCAGCAGGGAACGCAGGTCGTTGGGCGCGTGCTCGCAGTCGATCAGCAGCCAGTCGATGCCGCTCCCCGCGCAGATCTCGGCGACCAGCGGGCTGCCGGAGGCTACCCACATCCCGATCTGGGGCGTCCCCGCGCGCAGGGCGGCGGCGAACGCGTTGCGCTCAGGCGCCTGCATCGGCCCGCTCTCCGACGAAGCGGCACGTGATGTTGCCCAGCGGACCGAAGTCGGCGTGGAAGGCGTCACCGTCATAGGCGTGCACCGGCCGGGTGAACGAGCCCGCCAGGATCACCTGCCCCGCCTCGAGTGGCACACCGTGCGGTGCGAGTTTGTTGGCCAGCCACGCCACGCCGTTGGCGGGATGGTTCAGCACCGCCGCCGCTACACCGGACTCCTCGATCACCCCGTTGCGGTACAGCAGGGCGGACACCCAGCGCAGGTCGACGTCCATGGGCCGGACGACGCGGCCCCCCAGCACGATCCCGGCGTCGGCGGCGTTGTCGGCGATGGTGTCGACGATGGTGCGGGTACGGCCGGTCTCGGGGTCGGCCATCTGGACGCGGGCGTCCAAGATCTCCAGGGCCGGGGTGACGTACTCGGTCGCGCGGAGCACGTCGAACTTCGTGCAGCCCGGACCCTTCAGCGCGTCGCCGAGCACGAAGGCCAGCTCCACCTCGACGCGCGGCCGGATGAACCGGTCGTAGGGCACGTCGCCGCCGTCGTCGAAGAACATGTCGTCGTACAGGGCGCCGTAGTCGGGCTCGTCGATGGAGACGGCCTGCTGCATCGTCCGCGAGGTCAGCCCGATCTTGCGGCCCAGCAGCCTGCGTCCCTCGGCCAGCTTCAGCTCGACGCCAGCGCGCTGGACGGCGTAGGCGTCCTCGATGGTCAACCCCGGGTCGTCCAGGGACGGCTGGCGGATGGGCACGCGGGACGCCTCTGCCTCGCGCAGCAGGACGGCGATCTCCCTGGCCCGCGCGTCATCGATCGTCCGTCCGGTCTGCTCGGCCTGCTCGGCCTGCTCGGTCTGCTCGGTCACGGCGGCTCACTCCCCGCGCAGGAACCGCAGGGCGGCGGCGTTGAAGGTGCCCGGGTCCTCGAAGTGCGGCCAGTGCCGGACGTGCGGCATCTCCAGCACCTCGGCGTCCGGCATCAGCGCGGCCACCTGGCGCGCGGTGCTCTGGTACTCGTTGTGGTCCTTGCCGGAGGCGACCACCAGCGCCGGGGACCGGATCGCGGCCCACTCCTCCCTGGAGATCAGGTTGCGCTCGCGGACCGCGGCGTCCTGCAGGATCAGCACGTGGTCGAGCGCCTCCCTGGTCTCCGGCAGCCGGTAGATCGACTGCCGCAGCGCGATCATGTCCGGGATCCGGTTGGACTCCTCGGCGATCAGGTTGACGAACACCGCCTTGATCGAGTCCCAGTCGGCCTGCTCGACCGCACGCGTCCGCTCGGCCCGGACCCGGGCCATGTTGGAGGCCGTGGCCAGCAGGCCGGCGGGCGACATCAGCACCAGGCGGTCGGCGCGCTCCGGGTGGGTGAGGGCGAACCGCGCCGCCACCCACGACCCGAGCGAGGTGCCCATCAGCGAGGCGCGCTCGATGCCCAGGGCGTCCATGACGCCGGCGACGTGCTCGACGTACACCGGGATCTCGTAGTCGCGGTCGGGCTTGCCGGAGAAGCCGTTGCCGACCATGTCGAACGCGACGCACCGGAAGTGCTCCGAAAGCGGGCCGAGGTTGGCGACGAAGGTCTCCCAGTGGCCGCCCGTCCCGTGCAGCATGACGAGCGCGGGCAGGCCGGGCGCTCCGGCCTCGACGTAGCGGGTGCGCACACCGCCGGCCTCCAGCCAACCCTGGGTGAAGGCGACATCGCGCAGCTCGGTCCAGATGCTGCGGTACTCGGCGGCCGTCACTGCCTGCTCCGTCACGTTCTCTCCCTCTCCACACCGGGGATCCGGCGAGGCCCGGCCCCTGCGACGATAGTATCTGACAGATGTGTCGTCTAGATCTAGCCGGAACCAGGCCAGCCTCCTAGACTGCCAGTACAGGCCGTCATCGCGCTTAAACAGGGAAAGTGAGCCATGAACCAGGGTCGAAACGGGACCGGAGCACCCCTGTCCGAAGAGGCGATTCTGACAAATGAGTTCGCTTCCGTACGGGTCTCGGTGGACCACAGAGGACACACCCCCAGGCTGCGCGTGGAGGATCTGGAGGGCGGCGGGCGGATCCTGATCGACCCGCTGGAGCTGGCCAGCTTCACCCAGGCCGACGACCGGGACCGGCTCGGCTGGCTGCTGGTCGGGCAGTACCGGCCCACGGCCGGGCACGACGCCGCCGGAGGCGCCGCCGATGCCGGTCTCTGAGCCCGCGATCATCGGCCTCGGCATGACCGAGATGTCGCTGCTACCCGGCGGCACCGCGCAGGACCTCGCGCACCGGGCGCTGGCCGCCGCCGTCCGGGATGCCGGGCTGGCGCTCGGCGACATCGACGGCCTGCTGGTCGGATCCAGTCAGGGCGTGCGGCCCGACCGCCTCGGCGTCGCGCTGGCGCGCCGCGGCGGGCTCGGCGATCTCGTCCTGCTGGAGCACGTCGAGATGAAGGGCGTGACCACCGCCGTCATGATCCAGAACGCGGTGCTCGCCGTGCGCGCCGGGCTCGCCCGCACGGTCGCCTGCGTCTTCGGCGACGCGCCGCTGCGGCCGGGCGGCTCCGCCGGTACCACCTACGCGCACAGCGGCGGACACGAGGGAGTGCGCGGTCTGGAAAGGGTCTCGGGCGTGCTCGGCTCGGTGCCCACCTACGCCCTGGCCGCCGCCCGCTTCCTGGAGATCACCGGCGGTTCCGAAGAGGACCTGTGCGCCGTCGCGCTGTCCTGCCGCGCCTGGGCCACGCGCAGCCCGGACGCGGTGATGCGTGAGCCGCTGACCCGCGAGGACTACTTCGCCGCCCGGATCGTGGCCGAGCCGCTGCGCGTGCTGGACTGCGCCCGCCCGGTGAACGGCGCGGTCGCCGTGATCGTCGGCGATCCGGCCGTGCCGGCGGGCGCGCACCCACCCGTCCACGTGCGCGGGATGGCGCAGCGGCACCCGGCACGCCGCCGCCGGGCCCCGCACGAGTCCTGGTTCGAGCCCGCGGGTGAGAGCGCCGACGGGAGTACGGCGGGCGCGCTCGACCGCGCTCTGGCGATGGCCGGGCGCAAGCGCGACGACCTGGACGCCATCGAGCTCTACGACCCGTTCAGCATCGTGACGCTGTCGCTCCTGGAGACCTACGGCTTCTGCGGGCAGGGCGAGGCCGGGGCACTGGTCCGATCCGGCGCGACCGCGCCCGGCGGGACGCTGCCCATGAACACCGGCGGTGGCCAGCTGTCGGGTTTCTACCTGCAGGGCATGACCCCGCTCGCGGAGGCGATCGTCCAGCTGCGGGGGCACGGCGGCGACCGCCAGGTGGCGGACGCGAGCACCGTGCTGGTCACCGGCATCGGCGGCCGGGTCGACCACCACGCCTTCCTCGTCCTCGACCGGGAGGCGGCATGATCGAACCCGACTGGCTGGCGGACGACGTGCTCGCGCCCTCGACGGGCGGCGCCCTCGCCCCGCTGTACGCCGCCGCGGCCGAGGGACGGCTCGCGCTGCCGTTCTGCGGCGCGTGCGGAGCCGTCCTCGAACTGGAACAGGACGTGTGCGACTCCTGCGGGGCGGCCGACGTGGACTGGCGGGACGTGGAACCCGCGGGAAGCGTCCACTCCGTCACACGGGTGCACCGCCGGGAGCCGTCGCTGATCCGCGCCTGCTCCCCTTACCACGTCCTCGACGTGCAACTCGGCAGCGGGCACCGCCTCGTGATGACCACGACCCGCCCCACCGACCACCCGATCCGGATCGGCGACCCGGTCCGCATCGGTTTCCGGACGGTCGGCGGAACCGCGCTGCCCGCCGCCGATCTCGACTGACCCTGTCACCCAGGCCATGGAGGCATGCTGATGACCGCATTGGACAGCCGCCCGCTCGCGCCCGAGGACGTGCGCGGGCTGATACGCCCCGACCGGGTGCACGGCTCGGTCTACACCTCGCCGGAGGTCTTCGCCCTGGAGATGCGCCGCATCTACCGCGAGGGCTGGGTCTACGTCGCGCACGAGAGCGAGGTGCCCGAGGCCGGCGACTACGTGACGCGCCGGATCGGCGGCGATCCCCTGATCATCGCGCGCGGCCGCGACGGCCAGGTGCGGGTCCTGCACAACCGCTGCGCGCACCGCGGCAACCGGCTGTGCTCGGCCGACCGCGGCAACGCCAACTCGTTCCGCTGCCACTACCACGGCTGGACGTTCGGCAATGACGGCTCGCTGGTCGCCGTCCCGATGAAGGACGGCTACGCCGACCGCCTGGACGACGTCAAGGACCGTCTCGGCCTGGCGCCCGCCGCCCGCGTCGACTCCTACCGCGGCTTCGTGTTCGCCTCGCTGGAGGGCACCGACATCTCCCTGGCCGAGCACCTGGGCCGGGCCACCGGCGCGATCGACCGGCTGTGCGACCTGTCCCCCACCGGCGAGCTGACCCTCACCGCGGGCTGGATGAAGCACTACAACCGGTGCAACTGGAAGATGATCATGGAGAACAACGTGGACGGTTACCACGCGTTGTTCACCCACAAGTCCGTCTACGACGCCGTGCGGCCGGCCAAGGTCTCGCACGTCCCGTCCAAAGTGCAGGTGCTGGTCCGGGACCTGGGCGGCGGTCACACCGAGATCGACTACGCCGAGGAGTACACCCGGCTCGACGAGGAGTTCGTCTGGTTCGGACGCGCGCCGCGGGAGAGCATGCCGGAGTACATCGCCGCGATGGAGGCCGCCTACGGCCCGGAGCGCACGCACCGCACGCTGGTCCTCGGCCCGCCGCACACGCTGATCTTCCCCAACCTCTTCCTGGCCGAGCTGAACATCATGATGGTGGAGCCGCTGGCGCCGGGCGAGACCGTGGCGCACTACACGCCCGCCCTGCTGGACGGCGCCCCCGAGATGAACCGCAAGGCGCTGCGGCGGACCGAGGGCGCACTCGGCCCGGCGGGCTTCCTGCTGGCCGACGACGGTGAGATCGCCGAACGCAACCAGCGCGGCCTGGCCGCGCACCAGCCCGAATGGCTCGAGCTGAGCCGGGGCGTGGAGTCCGACATCGCCAACGAGACCGGCACGGTCAACTACGACAAGAGCGCCGAGACCCCGCAGCGCGGGTTCTGGAAGCAATGGCAGAGCGTGATGGGAGAGGCGAAATGACGTCTACGGCGACATCCGCGGGCGCGGCCGGCCTCCTGGACGGGCCGTCCGTCCCGGCGGAGGGGATCGACCCGGCCTGGGCGGGATTCATCTACCGCGAGGCGCGGCTGGCCGACGAGTCGCGCTACTCCGAGTGGGAGGGCCTCTGGGACGACGACGAGGCCATCTACTGGGTTCCGATCGAACACGATCAGGACCCCGCGAAGCAGCTCTCCTACATCTACGACAACCGTAAGCGGCTGGCCAGCCGGGTGCGGCAGCTCAACTCGGGGTTCCGGCACGCGCAGACACCGCCGTCGGTGATGCGGCGCCTCATCACCAACCTGGAACTCGTCGCTCAGGACGAACGATCGGTGACCATCGGCTCCAACTTCGTCCTGTTCGAGCACCGTGAGGTGCTGTCGATCTGGGCCGGCCGGTACACGCACCGCATCCGCACCGACGGCGACGAGCCTCGCCTGCTGGA